>JAJDEI010000222.1 GCA_029259845.1 Planctomycetaceae bacterium
GCCGCTCATAGAATACGTGCCGCGGCCCGGTCGCGGTCTCCGCCGCCGCAATCCCAAACGTCTCCTGCCGCTCCGACCTCCGCCGTCCCAACGCCATCGGCCACCCTCCCGGTTCGACTCCGCGAAAAAAGAAAGTCTCCCGCACCCGTCAAAGGGGTTTTTCAACGGACTGTTAACCTTGAATGGCTTGCCCTCTCTTACCCAACATTAGCGAAAATCAGTGTCAATGAGCGTTCCGGAATTTTTCTCACCTCGATTGCCAATGTTTTTAATGCCCCACGGATGCAGCGCCCTTTTCGCCGACCAACTCGAACTGCTCGAACCGTGAGAGATTAAACGCCTTGATGAGTTCATGATCCTGATCCCGCGCGAGTGTAAACGCTATCGTTTTGCCACAAATGGGCGTTGCCTTGAATCCCCACGTGCCCCATCCGGCGTCGAGGTAGAATCCCTTGACCGGCGTGGTGCCCATGAGGGGCGAGAAGTCCGGCGTCATGTCGCACAGCCCGGCCCATTGCCGCATCACCTTGATGTCCCCCAGGCACGGGAACAGGTCGAGCAGCCCTGTCCCCAACCCTTCTGCGAAGCCTAGGGTGGATCGCATGGAGATCAGTTCGTAAGGGTCCAGCGACGCGCCGGTGACCAACTCGCCCCGCGATGACTGGCTGACATACAGGTGCAAACTGGCCGAAACGACGATGCTGTTGAGCCACGGTTTGAGCGGTTCGGTCACCAGCGCCTGCAACGGGTGGATGACCAGCGGCGTCCGGAGTCCAACCATGCGTGTGATGTGTGTGGTCCAACCGGCGACCGCTGAAAGCACCTTTTTCGTCTTGATGAAGCCCTTGTCCGTGTGCACGCCGGCCACTTCGCCGTCACGGATGTCGATGCCGGTCACAGCCGTCTGTTGATGAATCTCCGCCCCCCGTCGGTCGGCACCCCGGGCATACGCCCAGGCGACCGCGTCGTGGCGGGCGATGGCCCCGGGCGGATGATACAACGCGCCAGAAATCGGAGCCTGTTTCCCACCGACCTGCAAGTCGATTTCCGGAACGGTTCGTTTAATGAACTCAGGACCAACGACTTCGCTTTCGATCCCCAGGTGTTTGTTGACCTCCGCCCGCCACCGCTGAGTCCGCAGGGAGGCCGGCGAGTGGGCGAGTGTGAAATGGCCCCGCTCCGAATAAAACAGGTTGAGGTCCAGCTCACGCGAAAGGTCCTGAAACAGCTCGACGCTCCCCTGATAGAACCGGACCCCCTCCGGCGTAAGGTAGTTGGAGCGGATGATCGCGGTGTTGCGTCCTGTCCCTCCGCCGCCGATGTATCCTTTGTCGACAACCGCGACATTGGTCATGCCGTGATCGTGGGCCAGATAATACGCCGCCGCCAACCCGTGCCCGCCACCTCCGATGATGACCGCATCGTACTCGTCCTTCAGCTTCGCCGGCGCGCGAAACATCCGCCGCTCAGGGTGCGTCTTGCTGAGAGCGAACTTGATTAAACGGTAGGGCATATTTGCGAAACACGGGCGACGCTAGTCTCTGCGGATCTTCATTAGCGTGGATCAGCGTTCCACACTTCTCAGCTGAGGTGATAACGCCAGCATTTAGAAGAACGTCAAGTATTCGTTGACTTCCCAAGGGGTGACTTGCCGGTCGTAGGTTTCCCATTCCTTCGTCTTCAGGTCGATGAACTCGTCCGCAATCACTCCCAACGACGCCCTAATGACGGCGTCGTGGCGGAGTTCTTCCAGGGCTTCCCAGAGCGATTGGGGCAAGATGCGGATTCCCTGGTCGCGGACTTCCGAAAGTGGCCGCTCATACATGTTGCCCCGGTTGGGGTCACCGGGATCGGTCTTGTTCGCGACGCCGTCCATCCCGGCGGCGACATACGCCGCCAGCGCGAGATAAGGGTTGCAACCGGCGGAAACGGTCCGGTCTTCGAAATGGCCGGGGCCGGCGGTGCGAATCATCTGCGTGCGGTTGTTGTCGCCATAAGTGATAAACGCGGGGGTCCACGTGTACCCGCTGCGGCTGGAATAGAGCCCCGCCCCCAGTTGCAGCCGCTTGTAGCAATTCACCGTCGGGCTCGTCACTGCACACAGGGCACGGGCGTGCTGTAACACGCCGCCGAGAAAGTGGTAGGCGAATTCGGAGCAACCGAGGCCGCGCGTGTCGGAGGCGTCGTCAAACAGGCATTTCCCGTTATCGGCGTCGGCCAGATGAAAGTGGATGTGCAGTCCGCTCCCCGTGCGGTCGCTGAACGGCTTGGGCATGTGCGTGGCGACCGCGCCGTACTTCTTGGCGATCTGCGACGTCGCCATTTTGAAAAAGGTAATCCGGTCTGCGGTGGTGAGGGCGTCCTGATAGGCGAAGTTGACCTCGAACTGGGCGTTGGCGTCTTCGTGATCGGTCTGGTAGACGCTCCAGCCAAGTTGGTTCAGCGACGTCGTCAGATCCTGCAGATACGCCATCGCCGGTGCCATCGAGCGAAAGTCGTAGCACGGCTTGGCGAGCGAATCGACGTTGTCCGGATCCCAGGGAGCGATTGATCCGTCTTCGTTGCGAGTGACCAGAAAGTGCTCCGGCTCCATGCCCACATTGAAGACGTAGCCTTGTTTCCGCACGTCGGCGAGGACACGTTTGAGGTTCGTGCGGGCGCAGAACGGATAGGGATCGTCGTCGACGAACAGGTCTGCTGCGAAGCGTGCCGTGTTGGGCATCCAGGGCAGGGGGGTGTAACTGTCCAAGTCGACGCGGGCCAGCATGTCGTGAGAATGGGGTCCCTGTCCGACGCCCCACACGGCCGCCCCGGCAAAACCGGCTCCCACGTCGGTCACATCGTCCAAACAGGCGGCCGGCACCATCTTCACTTTGGCGGCCCCATGAATGTCGACGAACTGGGCGAGGAGGAATTCGACGCCGTTACCCTGCATCCGGCTGCGGATTTCGTCTCGGTCGGCCATGCTCGCTCCTGTTTTCTGATTGACAAGGTAACGTCGCCATTGACGGGCGTGCTGGTTCCGCGCGCTGTGATGCGGCTGCTATTCGATCATTTGCCCAGGAATCCAATCTGTTCCCGCCAAGGGGACTTTCGCCATTGCGGCCGCTTCCACCGTCAAGGCCGCCAGGTCTTCGCGTTCCAAGTGATGCACGTTGGACTTGCCGCAGGCCCGCGCGAGCGTGGTAAGTTCCATGTTCAGCACCTGCAAATAGTTCTTCAACCACCGGGCGCCAACCTCCGGAGTAAGCCGCTGTTCGAGCACCTCGTCCTGGGTGGTGATACCGACCGGGCAGCGTCCTGTGTGGCAATGGTGACAAAAGCCGGGAGCCGTGCCGAGTTGCGCGTAATCCTCCGTGACGTCGACTTCTTCTCCCGGCTTCCCGTAGGAATGATGGTTGCACCCCAGCGCGACGAGCGCCCCCTGGCCGATGGAGACCGCGTCGGCTCCCAGCGCGAGCGCCTTGGCGACATCGGCGCCGGTGCGGATCCCCCCGGAGATGATGAGCTGCACCTCTCCGAAAGCGTTCATGTCTTCCAAAGCCTGCACGGCCAACGGCAGAGCGGCCAGTGTGGGGATGCCTGTGTGCTCGATGAACACCTGTTGTGTCGCTGCCGTCCCGCCCTGCATGCCATCGACGACGACCACGTCCGCCCCCGCCTTAACGGCCAGCTTGACGTCGTCGCGGACGCGGGTCGCTCCCAACTTGACGTAGATTGGCACCTGCCAGTCGGTGATCTCGCGCAGTTCTTCGATCTTGATCTTCAAGTCGTCCGGGCCGGTCCAATCCGGATGGCGACAGGCGGACCGCTGGTCGATGCCTTCCGGCAGCGTTCGCATCTCCGCCACGCGGGCGCTGATTTTCTGGCCGAGCAGCATCCCACCGCCGCCCGGCTTGGCTCCCTGCCCGATGACCATTTCAATCGCGTCCGCCTTCCGCAGGTCGTCCGGGTTGAACCCGTACCGCGACGGCAGACACTGGTAGACCAGCGTTGTCGAGGATTGGCGTTCTTCGGGCGTCATCCCGCCGTCGCCGGTTGTGGTCGAAGTGCCCATCTCCGTTGCAGCGCGGCCCAATGCCTCTTTCACATTGGCGGACAGCGAGCCGAAGCTCATGCCGGCGATGGTGACCGGGATCTCCAGTTCGACCGGCTTGCCGGCACAACGGGTCCCCAGCACCGTTTTTGATTCACATTTTTCGCGATAGCCCTCGAGCGGATACCGTGAGGCGGAGGCGGTCAGGAACACGAGGTCGTCAAACGACGGTACGGCCCGTTTGGCACCCATGCCGCGGATGTCGTACAGACCATGCGCAGCAGCCTCGCGAATGTACCGAATGGCGTTCCGGTCGATCGTCGCACTCTCTTCATCGGATATTCGTGCCGTCATTTGGCTCCGGCTCTTAATCATAATCCTATTCCTACTCATAATCTTAATCCTCAATCTCACGGCAATCGCACGTCGATGTTGGGCCTCTGAAACATGATTGCAGTTTGGCCGCTTCAGCCAAGGGTGAAACGGTGGTTTCTCAAGTCGAATCGAGTCCGGCATTCGATCGCGCGGAGAGTTGAAAAATGTGCAGACG
>JAJDEI010000223.1 GCA_029259845.1 Planctomycetaceae bacterium
TGGAGACGCTGCTGAGCGTGATCGAAACCTGTCGCCAGCAGAACCGTAACGTCTTCACCTTCGTCACCGACGCCGTCAAAGCCCACTTCGCCAGCCAACCACCCCCCACCCTGCTATCCGGGGTGTGAACGGTTACCGACGCCCCAACTTCAATACAACGTTTGCCCTGCCTGTAGGCCACGGCGACCCGGTCCTTGGCGCAAAGAACCACCGGGGAAACGCCGTTGCCACAAGGGCGGCTGCGGTGCTACTCGACGCCAAGCTCTTCACGCAGGCGGTTGAATTCGGGAACCTCGTCCGCCTCGATGTCGTCACTCTTGAGTCCGGCAAGAACCGCGGCCGCGAGATGATGTTTGGCCGCTTCCCGATCACCGGCGGCCTCGAGTGCTCGGGCCCAGTGGAAACGTGTCGCGGGAAGTTTTTCCTGCAGCCATGACGCACGGAAGTCTGCGGCTGCCGCTTCCGGCTGGCCGAGTTCCATCTGGATGAGGCCGCGCGTATCCAGCAGGAACGGCTTCGGTCCGACAAGTCCGATCGCCCGCTCGATCAGCTCCAGCGCCTGGGCATGCTGCTGTTTGTGAGCGGACACCAGCCAGGCAAGATTATTGAGCGCGACGGCGTTCTGCGGGTACTGCTTCAGAACCAGACGGTTCAAGCGGATCGACTCATCGTACTCTCCCCGAATCCGTTGCAGTGCTTCCTCCACATGCACTGCGAACAATGAGTCGGGGTCCGCACGGCGGCTCGCATCGACCCAGTCCTTGACCCGGCTGACGGCCGCCGCGTCGTGCTCTCCCAGATCGAGGAGCCGGACTCCACTCGCCGCAATCTCGACATCGGCGACGGCCCCGCGCACGTGGTCCAAGGTCTCAATTGCTCGCGCCAGTTCGCCCCGCTTGGCGAGAAGCGTCGCGTAACCAATGGCCGCCTGTGGGTCGAGAGGGATCAGTTCGTGATAGGCAGATTCGGCCTGTTGGAACAGTCGGCTGCGGAGATCCTCGCCCAGCTTGGGGGAGACGGCCATCTCGGCGAGCAATTCGGCGACCTGACGGATCCTCGCCGGTTTGTGGGCATCGTCCGCCGCCGCTGCAGGGTACGCCTCCAGCCGCGCAAGCGCGGCTGACACGTTCCCCTTGCGAATATCAATCCGCGACAGCAACGCGACCGTGCTGAATTCCGTTGGCTGCAATTCCTGGAGTTCTTGACTCCACACGTCGAGTCCCTCCAGATGGCCACGTTCCAATTCTCGGCGCAGATAAGCCGCCACCGTCACCGGCTGCCGGTGTTCGTCATCCAGCAGCGCGGCCCAATGGCGGTCCGCCGCCTGCCCGTCCTCCAGCCGGTCGTAGGCACGCGCAACGATTAAGTGGTCCGCAGCGGTGAGCGGGGCCAGGCGTTCGACGGCGGCATACACATCCAAGCCTTGCTGCACAGAATCCGGGTGTCCCTGGGAAATGAGCAATTGCGATTTGAGCCGCAAATCGGCGACCTGCTCCGGGTCGTCCTGCAGATTCTGGTCCAGCAAGCGGAGTGACTCCTCGAGCGCTGCCGGCGCACTCGTGGCGTTCACACTCGCGAGCAGTCGCCGGACCGCGGGGACGTTAACGTCATCAAACCCGGCCGGATTATCAAGCAGGGGACGCAACAACGCTTCCGCCTGCTGCCGTTGGCCGGCGCGCAGATAGAATGAGACCGATTGCTGGACTAACGCAGCGTTACTGGGGTCAGCAGCCCGCGCCGTTTGCAATACTTGCTCCGCATCGTCGATGCGTCCCACCAATTCGTAGCAAAACGCCAGCGCGCTGGCTTCATCGCTGATCGCCTGCTCGGCCTGTTTCACCACTTGCAGGGCGGCCGCCTGTTCCCCATTTGCCACCAGTTGCTTCGTCAGCATGACCCAACCTGCGGATTCCGATGGGGCGAGTTCTGTCGCCTTGCGGAACTCGTCTGCCGCCTGCCCGGCCTCGCCGGTCGCAGCGAGCAGCGACCCCAGGTAGATGCGCGTGGCCGAATTGTTCGGATCGTTTTCGACAAGTGCCCGGGCCAGGGCGATGGCCTGATCCTGCTGGTTCAAAGCTGAGAGCAGGCTCGCCGTGGTCAGTGCCGTCACGGAACTCACGCCGCCTGCCGCGGCGCTCGCAACTCTCTCCAGCAATTCGATTGCCTCCTGAGACCGCTGCTGCCCGATCAGCAATCGGGCGGCCGTCAACCACGTGCCCGGATCCTGATTTCCTTGCTCAATCGCTTCCAGGAAACGGTCCGCCGCGTCGGCCGGTTTCCCCTCGGCCAAAGCGAGTTTTCCCAGCAGCGCTGACAGCGACTCCCGCCGGACCGTCGCTGCCGTTTCCTCCGCCGACATCGCGACCAACGCTTCCAGCAGGGCGCGGGCCTCGGCCAATCGGCTTTTGTCCCCCCGCTCGCCCCGGCGAATGAACCGCATGGCATTTCCGCAACGGACGTAGGGACCACTTTCACCCTCAATCTCCCGCAACTCGTTCATCGCCTGCTCGGCAACGTCGTCCCGGTCCAGCCGGAGTGACAACTCCAACACACGGAGCCAGTCCTCTCGCTGCCCTGTTCGTGCCTCCGCCACTTTCAGCCACGCACGTAAGACTCCCTCAGCGTCTCCCAGAAACTGATAGTTCGCTCCGATGACCGTTTGCAGGCCGATCCACTGATCCATGTCGGCGGGAGGCTCGTGCTGCTCCACATCCGCCAGATGCTGCAACAGGTTTTTCTCGTCCGTCCGCCGCCAAAACTCCAGGCGGGCGACGTCCAATTGGGGATCCGGACCGAGCTCCGCTTCCGCTTGTTCGAGAAGGTGTCCCGCAGTCTCCCAATCGTTGTCCCGGCTCGCCAGTGTCGCCAGCGCAATCCACGGCTCCGGGCGGCCCGGGGATGTCTGACGAGCGGTTTCCAACAGATCTCGGGCAGAGGACGTCTCCCCGCGGGCAAGCAAGGCACTGGCCCGCAACAGGGCCAAGTCCATCGGATCAGCCCCAAGGTCTTCGGCACGCTCCACGGCTTCCTCAAACGATTCCCAGTTCCGTTTCCCCGGCGACTGCCGGCTCGCGAGTTGGAACTCCAGCCTCGCAAACTCAAGGGCCGTCTGAGGATCGCGATGCGGCAACTCGCGGTAAGCACGACGCGCATCGGCAATCCGGCCAACCGCCAATTGGGCCCGCGCGATCCCCAGCCGGGCGGATATGGACTGTGGGTCATCGTCCAGCACCGCGTAGTATTCCTTCAAGGCCTCCTCGGCCCGGCCCAACGCAAGGTCGCACCGCGCGACTTGCAAACGCGCCAACTGAGACCGCTGCGAATCGTTCGGCGACAGCGCCCCGGCCCGCTCAAAATGCTCAGCCGCTGACAACAGGCGGCCTTTTTGCAGAAAACGGCAGCCTTCAAGGTAGGCGGTATCAGCCTCCGATGAGGACTCGGCCCCTTCCAGCAGCGCACGCAAACGGTCTTCCGCCTTTTTCCCGCGACCGGCCAATTGCTCCGCCAGAATCCACCGCAACAGCCCGCTGTCAGAACTGAATTTCACGCCCTGCTGAAGCGCGGCCAGCGCACGATCGGCGTCCCCTGAACGCATTTCGTACTCGAAAAGCATCTGATAGACGCGACCGTCGGCCGTTTTGCCCGCGGCGGCCCGCGAAAGTGACTCCCGCACGGACCTCACGTCAGCATCGCTTTTCCGGGGATCGTCCAGCGTGAACCGGGCAGCCGCCAGCAACGCCTCGACGTCGTCGGGATCCAGCGACATCGCCGTGCGGGCATCGCGGGCTGCTTGCCCAATCAAACCATTGCGGCTGCGATAGCCGGCTCGCAACAGAAAAGCCTCCGCAGACTCGGGATAGTCCTTTGCCATGCGGTCATACAGCGCGTCCGCCGCCCCCGGTTGGTCCAGCTTCCCGCGGAGAATCTCCGCCCAGACGGCGAGTACTTTGATCCGAGTCAGTTGCCGGCCGACGATCTCAACAGACTGAAACTCCGGGTCCTGCAGGCACTTCTCGTACTCACGGACCGCTTCCCGGTACTCTCCCTGCTTTTCGTAGGTAATCGCCCTGAGCAGATGCAGCTCACCGCTGTCCGCATCCTTCTCCAACAGCCGTTGCAGGTGATCCCGGGCGTCGTGGTATCTTCCCATGCGGAGCAGCACGTCGACGTGCGCCCGCCGTATCCCGTCGCGCTCCGGATCGTCACGCAGGACGTCTTCGTTGGTGCGGTACACCTGACGCCAGTCAGCGACTGTCTCCGCATGTTCCATCTGCAGGCGGGCCAACTTGGCCCGTGTCTCGATATCTTTCGGCTGAAGGTGCAGGTACTCGCGCAACAAGCTTCGCGCTCGCTTGGGATCCTCATCGAGGATCGCTTCCGCGCGCCCCAGGGTGTTCCCCGCCATGCGCTTCTTTTGGAAGCGGTGCGCAAACAGCAAACCGGCAGCGACGACGACCACCAGCAACAGGCTGACGGCCAGAAAACGGAGGTTGACCTCTTTCGACGCGCGCCGCCGCGGCCTGTTCCTGGCCGCGCCTCGCCCCGCATGATCCCGACGTGACGTGTCGGCCGGCTTGCCATCGGTTGGCCGTCGGGCTCCGGCAGCCGCCGCTTTCGCCTCGCTCGTGGGATCGCCGGCAGACGTTTCGGGATCGTTCATCGGTTGCCTATCACGCAATGCCATCTGACGGAACAGCCTCAAACCAGCTTCCCGCGAATCACGCGAGCATCACGACGCCACAAACCGTGGATCGTCACGAACCGCGCACCGTATCCTTGCCCGGGACACCTTGCCCGGGACAGCGCCGCGTTCGGCCAAGCTGCGTGCGGACCCCGGGTCGACGCCCCGCTTCGTGAACCAGGAACCAAGCATGCCGCGTGGCTTTCAAACAGAGTAATCCCATCCAACAACAGTGCCCGCCGTAACAGGATCACCCCTCCAGGTCCGCGGCTATGCTGTCCCAAGCCTAAATCGCTGTCCGAGGAACGTCAACCAAATCACGTGAATCTCCGTGGGTCCTGGCGGAGTGCGGGAAAGCCGCCCTTGACGGTCACCCGCCATGCGGTGGTCAGGGTTGTCCGGGTTCGGAACACGGTTTGCTATTTAACGTCGGCGAGCGTGCCGTGATCGGGAATATCAGGGATATTGAGCGCCGGCTCTCCGATTTGTTATGCTTGACGGTGTGACGCCATCGAGTTCTTGCCGTAATATGATGCAGAGGGCGGGGGCTGCGTTCAGGGCGATGCATTCATTTGCTGCATGGCCGTCTTCTTCCCGATGTTCATCGCCATCGCTGGGAACCGCAGGCGGAGAATTTTCCAAGGCGTCGGGGACGTCGGCTCCCGAAAGCGCTGGACGTCCTTGACGGACCGAATTGAACAGCCGGGACTCGGAGCCGGCTTTGTGATTGCGGAAACCTTGACCCCGACTCGAGCGAAAGCCTGACCCATGAATCGCCCTCATCCGTCTGTCCGCAAGCCGCAACGCAGCGGGTTCACGCTCATCGAACTGCTGGTGGTGATATCGATCATTGCCACGCTCGCCGCGCTGATTCTGCCCGCCGTCGGCAGTGCCCGGGAAGCGGCCCGCCGCGCCCAATGCCTCAACAACATGCGCAACATCAGCCTCGCCGTCCAAAACTTCGCCTCCTCCAAAGACGGCCGCGTGCCGTTTTTGACCACCAAGAAAACCTTGGACTACTCCACGACGTCGACTTCAACGCCGACGACTGCGGTGCCTTGGACCGTAACGCTGCTTCCACTCCTAGATCAGTCATCGTTGTTTGAGCGCCTCCTCATCTCAAACGAAAGCTTCCCGAGTCCAAACAAAACCTCGGATTTGGCGCAGACGTCCTTGGCGGTGTTCAACTGCCCTGATGATCCGGAGTCAGATGTGGCCGGGAATAACAGTTACGTAGCCAATGGCGGATACATTACATGGCCCTTTTGGGGAAAGGATAACGATCTGCCAACAGCAAGCCCGGTCGAAGGGATCGGACATCAGCTGGGACGATATGCATGGAGTTTTGCCGGCGACCACGAACAGGCCACATTTGCGACTGGTGTTTTTTGGCGGGAGGCGAATAGCGACTCCTCCGGTGCCCCCAAACCGCCCAAAAAAATGACGCTGGACTTTATCGCGCGGGGGGACGGGCAGTCCAACACATTGATGCTTTCGGAGAATCTGAACGCACGCGCCTACGTCAGCCCCGGAGTCGGCGGATGGGCCTCGCAAGCCACCAGCGATCTGGCGTTCCTGTTACCTGGCGTTCAAAGTTCGGCTTCGAACTTCGAGTTTAACACCATCGTGACGAATCCGGCGGGAATCGGCTCAATTTTCAAGCAAATCGGTCTGCTTCTGCGCTCAAATGCCAGTGAATTCCGCTTCGATTCCAGCACCGAAGCCGCTCGAATCAACGCCAACGTGAACGCCGCCACGGACGGTGCTTCGCCACGGCCCAGTTCGCAGCATCCGGGGGGCGTGAACGTCATTTTTTGCGATGGTCATGGCCAGGCGCTGAGTCAGGGGATTTCTGACATTGTGTACGCTGGCTTGGTCTCTTCAAACGGTGCTGAGTTCGGCCAGGACATCCTCGGCAGCAACGACTTCTGACAAGCGTCTGCAACCACGGGAATCGCACGTCATTCGTAGCTGGATTCGCAAGAATTCACCCTCCCTGACAGTCATCGTGGTCTTTCTGAACTCTTGTGAGTTCAGCGACTGCCGGTCGGAAGGGAATCTCCAAGCATCCCAAGCCGTTTGGACATGCGGTTGCCGTGTGTGTGCAACGGCTGTGTCAGCCGTGCCGCTCCGTTTTCCGGTCGTCCGCCCGGCATTCGTCTCCCAGGTCCGCGAAAATTGCGGAGGGGTCGGTTGTGGACACATGCAGGGCAAGCGCGTTGTTAAACTCGGGGCGTGCCACCATCGTCGACCGGCGCCGTTGGCTCCGGGCTAACGCCAATCGATTCCCCCCCGGTTAGCCCGGAGGCAACGCCGACGGCGAATGGCCGACAACTCCCATCGTAAAAAGCCGTTCGTCCGGCGGACGTCGGGGGCGGTCGGTCGTGCCGTCGTCTTCGACGCCACCGCGCGACCATCCACGGCGATCACGATTCAGCCCCGCGACACAAAAAACGACCGACCGATCCCCAAGCATCGGCCGGTCGTCCCGTGAACTCTTCAGTCGTCGAGAGTCACGCTGCCGACGTGTTCTCAACCAACTCCGTCTTTCGTTTCTTGCGACGGGCACCCAATGCCATTCCGAGGGCCGTCAGGCCAAACAAGGCCAGGCTTGTCGGCTCGGGAACCATGCCGCCCGGCGGTGGTGTGGACGGCACCGCACCAAATCGAAGATCGTCGAATTGGAGCTCATCTGTAAAGTTGTCGCTTGAAATCGTCGCCGAGACAAAACTCATCGTTCTGTCAATAATGCCGACGTACGACATGAATCCGACACCCGTGCCGGGACCGATCGCCGGGAATGTGTGCGAGATGATCGCACCGTTCGATGTCACGAGGGTGAGCGTCGTGGGGGCGGGTCCGAAGAGTCCTGCTCCCGGGTCATTGCCGATATCCCAAATCTGAATTCCGAAGGCGTTGACCGGACTGACGACCGTGCTCATGAAATCAAATGTGACGGCTCCCTGGGAGGGGCCGCGCCACTGCACCGCCTTAGTGGAACCGTTAAAGACGGTTGTGACGCCAGCAGTAAAGAGATCGATGGTGGCAGCTGGACCCGAAACGGGCGCTGCGACAAAGATGTCAACACCGCTTGCCGTGCTAATCGGATCAATCGTGTGGTCAACGACGCCGGAATCGGCGGTGGTATCAAAGGTCTCCAGTGTCAAGGAAATTGAGGGGAAGAGTGCGGCCCCGGCCATGAAACCCCCTTCCGTGGAAAAAAAAGAAGGGGCTGCATGTGCGGAGCCTGAAAACGCAAAGATCGCGCAGCAACAGATCGCTCCTGCCGATAGAGTTCGAGACATGTCGTTTCTCCAGTTTGGTTCGGGCAACGATTAGGGCGACTGAAACACATCAGCAACCCGGGATCAAACAACGTTGCGTCAGAGAGAAACGATGGTCCGGGGGGGACGGAACACGCCGTCCATGAAGCGTGGCGGGGGGAAGACCCAGCCGTCCTGCAAAACGTAGAGCCTCATAAAGCTCGGTTCGACGTCAGAAACCGGCGACGAGATCGCCGCACCGCCGGTCGCTCCGGCGGTGACTGTGGACGAAGGGCTGCCTGTCATGGAGCCGCCCGCGAGAATGCCGTCTTGGACCGCAGGGGGCGGTTGCACTTCGACGGGATCATCGTTGACAACGGAAGAACCCGATTCCTCCGCCTGCGGCGTTACGCTCGCCAACTCGTCGTAGGCTTCCAGTCCGAGCGTGACGGGACCCGCTTCAGCGCTCTGTCTTGCCGAACACAAGACGAGGCTGATCGTCGCCGCCAACAGCAGGAACGAAGCGCGAGACACGGATTTCCCCTTCTGCGGTCGCTCACAATGAGGGACCACCGATCCAAACTAACCGCTGCAACCTGCCGTGTCAACGAATTCCTTCCGCTGATCCCGGGCGAACGGATTTTTCATGAGGGGGGGGATTTCCGGCGGTTCGCTGTCGGCGTTGCCTCCGGGCTAACAAGAACGACCGACGCCGGTGCGGGGCATTCCGCCTGATGGCGGGGGTGGACGGGGCGGCGTCAATGCGATCATCGTCGCCGCTTTTGCGACGCCGTCTTTTTGCGTTGCTTTCGTTTCCGATCACGGAGCCGTCTCGCCTGTTCCTGTTCCCATGCGGCATACTCATCGAACATCCATGCCACATAGCCTTCGGTTTCCTCCCAGGCATCAGCCAACTCGCGAATGCAGATCGTGGCTTCCTCCGGGCTGCCTAGCGCATAGGAGTCGGGAAACAGCGGCGGCTCGGCCGATTGCATCAACGGAACGACATGTTTGTTCGCGCGAAATGCCGATCGGACGGCTTTCCTGGAAATGGGGGACCGGCCGCGACGGCGGAACTCGATGAGCGATTTCATGTAGTGCCAGAGGGCGGTCTGCTCACGATAACTGTCCAGAAGTTCGATCGCTTCGGCTTCTCGATTGTGCGTGATGAGCAACGGCACGATTTCGTAGCGGATGCCCTGATTGTCGTCGGGATTCAGCCGCAGCATCTGCTGATAGACCGCGATGGCCTCATTGGCCTGCCCTGCTTCATGCAGGGCAGCGGCCAGGCCTTCACAGGCCCTCAGGTACGGGCGGGTGGCCGGGACGCCCCAGAAATGGCCGGCGGCTTCCTCCATCATCGGGCCCAGCTCCGTCTCTCCGGTCTCCATCGCGTGTCGGAACAGCTCGATGCGGCGGTCGGCAATCCTCGTCGACTCGGCCAGCAGGATGTTGGCTTCCACGTGCGTCGCATCTTCCACGAGCGCCTGTTTGGCCAGTTGGATTCGCCGCCGGCCGAAAGTGTCGATGGCTTGTTGGCAGAGTGCCTCGGCTCGCTCCGCGGGCGTGTTCCTCGGAGGCTCGAAGTCATCCATCGGCCCGGTGAACCTGTCATTGATCGCGACCGTCATTTCCTCGAGAGTCATGTCGCCCTGGTTCGCCTCGATGAACTGCTGAATCCGATTGAGATGTGGCTCATGGCCTCGCCGTTCCGGCATCAGGCCCCGGCGCATCCATTCGCCGCGGTCCGGCGGATCGAGCAGGTTGGGAATTGACAGGACGCACTCCTCGCGTTTTCCGAGGCACTCCACCGATTTGGACCAGCGTCCGGAATCGATTTCGTCTTCGTCCGTGGCCGCGAGCGCCTTGAGCACGACGGTCGCAAAATCGAGTTCTTCGGGGGTCGGCTGTCGCGGCCCTGCCTCCGAGAAGAACGTCATCGACGGGAAGGCGTCCCCTGTTTCCAACGGGAGACCAAGCCGATGCCACAGATCGAGGTCCGCTGCCTGCACATCCGCCGGATTGTCAAAGGTCAGGCTGAACAGGCGGAGCTCGCGGGGATCGGCCCGTTGGGCCATTAGGTCGTAGTGGTCTTCGGGATCATCATAAAAGCCAAGCCCGTAGGTTTCCGAAGCCGCTCCGAGGACGACCGCGTACTTCAGACAGCATGGCGGGCGGGGACTTTCGATCTTGATGAGATCGACATCGTCGAGATGGTCCCACAGCCTGGCCCGATAGAAGGCGGCCGCCGCGACGGCGAACTCTTCAATCTGCGGCTCCGTACATCCCACATCGGCCAACGAAGGGATCGGGGGGCCTGCCGCGTCGAAATGTTCGGCCAGGTCTTCGAGCACGGCGTGCCATTCGCGCATCTCGGCCACGGCCGCCGTTGTCCCCGCATCGCCCAAGAGGTCGCTCAACCCGTCCGCCAACTCGGGGTGATTGCACTCGATCCGCGCCGGACGAAAGGGGAATTCGTGCTCCGAGGAGAGTTCGAGCATGCCCTCCACGAACGCATCGAGGCGGGTTTCGTTTGCCAGCGAAACGGGTTTGCCGTGCACGAGTTCGCTCGACGTGGAGCGCCAGAGAACCATCGCGATTTCGTCTGCTTCCCTGGCTGGCGGCATGCCGAGAACATCCGACATCGAAACGATGCCACCTTGCCAGGTTTCGTCCGCATTGACCGGAAGAGACAGGAACTTCTTAAGCAGGCGTGTGTTCATGGTTGGTTCTTTTCGCTGCCGCGTGTGTTGAGTACGCGTTCCGTGCCGCGCAAGGCCGTGTCAGCCGCGGCAGGCATTCGACACATCGGTCCGATTGTAACGAATCCGCCTGTTGCACGAACCCTACCGGACGCGGCTGTCATGCTCACGGTTCCGATGCCTCCGTTCGATACTTTCCAGCAGGAAGTGACCGTTGCATCGACCAAAACGCCGGAGATTGTTGCCGGCATTCCCCGTCCCGTCCTGTGGCGCGGGGGGATGGCCGGTTGAGAGTGAGCGGTTGGCTGTGGCGATTCGCTGACAGCCGCCGGGGGCGTGACTCGCAGGGAGGCGATTGCCCCGGACCAAAACCACGAGGTCGCACGGATGTCAAACCCGCAATTCTCAGACGGCATGGGCGTGCGCCGTTGGTCCGAAGACAACCCGCGGCACGTGCTGGGGCTGTTGATGGTCGCGACGACGTTGGTGACCGGGATGTTCCTCGGCCGGTTTCTCACAAAGTCCGAGATGCGACGCGATATCGTCCGATTGGAAGCCCAACTGTCGGAGCGGCAGGCGGAGATCGACGCCTTGCGGAGCGAGGCCATGCAGCCTCCGCCGCAACAGGGCGAACTGGACCGGCTCAGGGACCAACATCGTCAGTTGGTCACGCAGTTCGACGAACTCGCCTTGCAGTTCCAGATGCAAAAGAGCTTGATTGGCCGGGCGATCCGGGCGACCGAGGCTGAGCAGAAACTTTGTCTGGACGAGCTTCGCCAGTTTCAGCAGGCCAACACGCCGCTCTCCGCGGAGGCCGTGCTGCAATTCACAGAGCGGATGTTTGCAACGCGCCGGCAGATGCTCGATGCGCTCGCAGGAGGCCGCGATTTGCCGACAGCAGATGCTCAGGCACGAACCGCACCGACGATGCCGCAAGGCGACGACGAAACCGGCGAGCCGCACTTCACGTTCGCTCCTGACGAGACGGACAATCCTGGAACCCCGTCTCTCCCCACAAGCGCGGCGACTCCCTCCATTGTTCGGCAGCCGGAGACTCCGCGATTCACCTTCCGCAACGATGAGGCGTCTGCGCTGCTCCGTCTTGAACCACGCCAGGAGTCCCAGCGTGTTTCGCAGCCGCGACTGCAACCACGGAGGCAAGGGGACTCCGCCGGTCCGGGGGAGCCGGCTTGGTCGTCCGGCGTGTTTTTCGGCCCGCGCCCCTCCCTTCCACAGAAAACCGGGTACACGTACTTCGCACCTCGGCAGCAAACGCGTGCCGCACCATCACGCCGGCCGAGGGCAGTCTTCACCGACCGCGCAGACGACACGGAAGGGCCGCTGCTCCGTTAGCCTGGATGAGCCATGGCAAGTGTCGGGCGAAATGATGAGGAGGCCGAGCCGGCGGCATGCGGGTCGCCCGTGACATGAACGGCCTCCCCCAAGCGACCTTGATGTCCGGACCCGGTTCTACGGCGCCAGCAGTTTGGCCGCCAGGAACTGTTGCGGGTTGTCGTACTCACTCGACTTCGACACGCCCTTAATGAGCAAATGGCATTCATGGCCCAGGCGGTCGGCTTTTTCCTTCAGCTTGACGCCGTAGACGGGGTGGTGGATGCCGTGGCCGGCGTTTTTCGACGGCAGCGTCATGTCGTTGCCATAGGTCATCAACAACGGCGGATCGTCCTTGTCGAGGTGATTGTACGGCGAGAATTCGACGTAGAGGGCTTTGTGCTTGTCGTAGTTTTTCATCGCCTCGGCCATCGTCTTTTCGCCGACCGCCATCCAAATCATGCGGTGCTTGAGCACGTTGGGACCGAGCCATTGTTCGATGATCGGCGGATCGATCGACACCTGCCCGCTGATCGCGGCGGCTGCGGTGACGCGGGTTGATTCGCGTTCGACGGGGTCGTCCGAATTCGGATCGGCGAGGTCGTCGTGCAACAGCAGCCACATCGACGTGCAGGCGCCGGCACTCCCGCCAGTTAATGCGATACGGTTCTTGTTGATGTTCCATTCGGCGGATTTCGAGCGGATGAACTGAATCGCCCGCGCGGCGTCGTGTACCGGAGCCGGCAGCGGCGCCTCACCCGTGAGGCGATAATTGACGGAGGCGTAAGAAATCCCCTGCGTGAGGTAGGACTGGATGACGGCGGAGTCCTGCTTCTTATCGCCGCCCGTCCAGCCGCCGCCGTGAATGTAAACGAGCAGCGGCCGCGGTCCGTCCCCCTCCGCCTGCCAGACATCGATCGCGTTGAGCGGGTGAGGACCGTACGACACATCGGCATGCGTCGGCGGCAGCGGACCTGGTGTGTCGGCAGCGAAACCGGACGTCGTCGCAACGCAGACCAGGACGGTGAAAGAGAAGCGCATGGGGTCGGCCTCAGCTGGTGGAATGGGTGACGGCAGGCATCGTCCCATCGTAAACGCCGACAGACCACAGCCACAAGCAATTGAGCGTCGTCACGGCGACGGGGCCGCATCCGCTCGCCGGTGAGGATGACGGGGGCGATCTGAAACCGATGATTGGTCAGCAGTCCGGCACTCTGGGGCTGTGAACGATAAACGAACTGCGTCACGGCCCCAGTCTTCGGTCTGCTCGCTACCCGCCGGCCTCACTTGCGTTCGGTCCGTGTTCTCTGTGCAATCCGTGGTGACTCGGCGGCATGCGTTGATGGACAGCGACCCGTGTCGCCGCACAAGATCGACGCATCGCTGTGGAAGCACTCCCCCACTCACCACAATGTCATGAAGTCTCGAAAAGCCAATGGCGCGCGATTGCCAAACGAAAAGCCGATTGCCGCTGATCAAACTCCTGTCGCTCTCACCCCTCTCTCTGGCGGTCCTGCTCATGGCAGCAAACTCCGACGCAGCCGAACTGGGCCAACATGGCTTTGCCGACTCTGACGGCGTGAAAATCCACTATGTCACTGCGGGCGAAGGGCCGCTGCTCGTGCTGATTCACGGGTTCCCGGACTATTGGTACACGTGGCGGGAACAAATCCCGGCATTGGCCGCACATTTCCGCGTCGTGGCGATCGACCAGCGCGGCTACAACAAGAGCGGCCAGCCGGAGGGCGTGGACGCCTATCGAATGAACAAGCTCGTCGACGATGTGGCAGCCGTCGTGTCCCACTTCGGTGAAGAGAAGGCGGTCGTTGCCGGTCACGACTGGGGCGGTGCGGTGGCGTGGTCCTTCGCCATGGCCAAGCCCGAGATGCTCGACCGACTGATCATCCTCAACCTGCCGCACCCGAATGGGCTCCGACGGGAACTGGCGAATAATCCGGACCAACAAAAGGCCAGCGCCTATGCCCGCTTCTTTCAGCAGCCGGGCGCAGCCAAGACGCTGACGGCAGAGGGGCTCGCCCTCTGGGTCGATGACGCCGATGCCCGCGAAAAATACATTGAAGCGTTCCGCAGGTCGTCGTTTGAGGGCATGCTGGATTACTATCAAGCGAACTTTCCGCGTGAACCCTATTCCGAACCCAAGACGGAACTCCCCCGGATTGCCTGTCCGGTACTGATGATTCACGGGCTCAAGGACAAGTACCTCCTGCCTGGCGCACTCAACGAAACCTGGAAATGGGTCGGGCAAGACCTTACGCTAGTGACCGTCCCGGATGCCGGACACTTCGTCCAACAGGATGCGGCCGCGTTCGTGACGAAGACAATGGCCACCTGGCTCACCCGGTGACTGGGTCACCCGGCGACTGGGTCACGCAGTGACTGGGGAGGATCGCCGGGTGTTCCGGCAACCGTGCCGGACAGGCGTACTCTGGTCCCCAGATTTTTCCGCAAAACCGCGGGATGAGTTCACCACGGTGAAGAGAACAATCGATCCCCCGGCAAGCTCTTGTTCCGAAACCTTTGCCGGCAAGCGAGGGTAACCCCTTCCGGTGGCAGGCTTGTTTCCGAAAACGTATCCCCCCAATCCCTGGAGAATCTTCCATGTCCAAACGATCGATGGTTCTGGCGGCTGTGTGCGGTCTTGTGTTGTCCGCTTCGCTGTTGTCCCCTTCGCTTTGGGCCGCTGACGCGGCGGCCAGCGAGACAACCGACCCGGCCGGCGTCTGGACTTGGGAGGCCGACTACGGCGGCGGTCTCGTCCACAGCACGCTCACGATCAAGGCGGATGGCGGCACACTGGCCGGGACCTATAAAAACGACAAAGACACGTACCCGCTCAAAGATGCCAGCATCAAGGGCGACAAACTCATTTGCGCCTTCTTCCTGCCGATCGACGGCGAAGACACCAAGATCCAGTTGGAAGGGACGATCAAAGGGAACGAACTCAACGGGATCATCACCGCCGACGTGGGCGGCGACTCGCTCGAATTCGACTGGAAGGCCGAGCGTGCCCTCCAAGCGGGGCAGGTCGTTGGGGTCTGGAAACTGCGGGTCGTCGGCGACGACGGACAGGTCTACACGCCAACCGTGAAAATCAACAAGAAGGACGGCAAGTTGGGCGGGACCTATGTCACCACCCAAATCGGCAGCTTCTCGCTGAAGCACGTCGCCACCACCAAAGACACTCTGGAGTTCCACACGACCATTGAGTTCAACGGCAACGAGCTGGAGCTGAAGTACTCCGGACAGCCCGACGGCAAGAAACTCAAAGGGACTCTACAGTATGAAATCGCCGGAAACACGGGCGAGGCGGACTTCGAGGGAGAGCTCTCACCGGAAAAGGCCGGCGAGGAGGAATAACGGTTTCATCAACCCTCGGAGGGTGTGACTATTTCTCAGCGCATGCCCAAAACACCCGGTATCTGGAATCGACGAGGTCGCGAGAAGCCTGATTTCAGCTGCAATGGCCCTCAACGTTTGCCGAGATGATGAGACACCGGATGTTTCCACCGAAGCAGTCACAAGCTCTCTGGCCGATTGAGCCGCGGTGCCGGTCGGCATGGCGGCCGTTGTGGTCCCCCGCCGATCCGTCGCGGCTCTGCGTTTCCAACGTGCAGATTTCTCCGGAGTGGAGGCGGTCAGTTTTCGTTGCGGGCCCGGGCGAAGCAGCGCGAAATCCGTTTTGCCGTCCAATCCGGACGGCCATGCCGCGGTGCGCAAGTCCGTGCGTTGCCCTCCGGCGGGATCCGTCATGCGGCGAGGAGGGATATGCCGGCCTGCGATTTGAAGATCCGATCGCATCGCAATGTGCTGTCGAATGTCGATTGGCCCGGAGCGGCTCAGCAAAAACCGGAACTCGCTGATCGGCGTTGCCGCCTTGGTCGTGCACCGTTGTCATCAGAGGATCGTATCGGCCAATGGCCGGGGGGGGGCTCCCATGAACAAGGCCTTCGTTCGCGAACCTGAATTTGACGGTCGCGCCTACTGCCCGAAATGCGGATCGCTGGGAACGCCTGTGGCCAGGGCAACGCTTGATCGGCATGTGCAGAAGCCGTCGCGTCCGCAATTGGGAGACTCCGCCTGGTTTTGCGGTTATGCCGGCTGTGACGTGGCCTATTTTGACCTGTTCGAGCGCTTCGTGACGGTGAATGAGCTGCAGTCAGCGGTGTACCCCAAAGATGCCGCTGCCCCGATTTGCGCGTGTTTCGGCTTCACGGCCGAAGACATTGACGCCGACGTGGACCAGGGCACGCCAACACGAATCCGGGAGTTGTTAGCCAAATCCCAATCCAGCGACGCAAACTGCCACACGCTGGCCGCTGACGGCCGATGCTGCATGCGCGAGGTCCAGCGTTTGTACCTAAGGCGGATCGGCGAACAGGAATAGGAGAGGTGGTGCATGGCCGCTGCGTTTCCTTCGTTGGCGCCTGTCGGGTAGAACATGAGGAAATGACGTGAACGAAGGGACGGACTGATGTTTCCACAGACTCGGCTGCGACGGTTGCGGATGCATCCGCGGTTGCGCGATTTGGTGCGGGAGACGGTGCTGTCGCCGCGCGATTTGGTACTGCCGCTGTTTGTCCGGCACGGCAAGGGGCAGCGGGTGCCCATCTCCCCCATGCCGGGGCATGCACAACTCAGCGTGGACCTGCTAGCCGACGAAGTCCGCGAGATCGTCTCGCTCGGCATCCCGGCAGTGATCCTGTTCGGCATCCCGGAACACAAGGACGACGTCGGCAGTGATGCGTACGCCGCCGATGGCATCGTCCAACGGGCAGTCCATGCGATCAAAGAGACGGCCGGCCGTGACTTGCTGGTGATGACGGATGTTTGCTTCTGTGAATTCACCGACCACGGGCACTGCGGCATCGTCAACGAAAAGCCGGGCTTTGCGGATGTCGACAACGATGCAACGCTGGAGATTCTGGTTTCCGAGGCGGTCAGCCATGCCCGGGCCGGTGCTGACGTGATCGCCCCCAGCGGAATGATGGACGGCATGATCGATGCGATTCGCACGGGGCTCGACGAGGCGGAGTTCGAGCACATCCCGATGATGAGCTACGCGGCCAAGTATGCGTCCGCTTTTTACGGGCCATTTCGTGAAGCCGCCGAAAGTGCGCCCGCGTTCGGCGACCGACGGACGTATCAAATGGACCCGGCCAATGCGAACGAGGCCCTGCGTGAGGTCGGTCTCGACGTGGCGGAAGGGGCGGACATTTTGATGGTCAAACCGGCCCTCAGCTATCTGGACGTGATTCGTCGGGTCAAGGACGTGCACCCGGACATCCCGCTGGCGGCCTACAACGTGAGTGGCGAGTTCGCGATGGTGAAAGCGGCGGCGGCCAACGGTTGGATCGACGAAGCGCGGGTGGCGATGGAGATTCTCACCAGTATCAAACGGGCCGGAGCCGACCTAATCCTCACGTACTTCGCCAAAGACGCCTGCCGCTGGTTGGAATCCGAATGAGGTTTACGGAGGCCGTCGGTTGACGGAGGCCATCGGGGTTCCGCCCCGGGACAGCGCAGCGTCCCCGCGCCGTTCGGCGGCAGTTTCCGAGGAATCAGCGGCTCGGAAGTCGGTTTTTAGGAAACCTTTTTGCGGCGAGACGGGTCTTCCTGTCGGATAGACATCACTCGATACGCGCCGATGATACCGTTAACGCCAGTTGCCCTTTTCTCCGTCGGGATCGTCCGATACGATCATCCGCACGGGAAACCATCCTTGCCTGGTGGTGTAACGGTAGCACGCCTGACTCTGAATCAGGTAGTCGGGGTTCAAATCCCTGCCGGGCAACTCTAAGTCGGAGCGTGACTTACGCTCACCTGGAATGACCAGCGCGACTTCTGCATTGTTGTCAAAAAGTTGTCAACGCAGGAGAACCGCTGATGAGACTGCCGAAACTCTGCCATCACAAGCCGTCCGGACGTGCCTTCGTCAAGCTGGACAGGAAATTCAAGTATCTGGGGAAGTGGGATTCCGACGAAGCTCGTCGCCAGTACCGGGGACTCTGCGACGAACTGCTCCGCGAGGGGAAGCGGTCCAACATCACCCACCTGACGATCGATCAGCTTCGGGTCGCGTTCTCCGCTCACTGTCGCGGCTACTACGTCGATGCGACTGGCCAGCAAACCGGGGAAGCGACCAGTATCGAGTCCTCGATACGGTTTCTGGATCCGTGGCAGGACGAGCCGGCCGCCCAATTCGGCCCCCGAAAGCTCAAAGCGGCACGTGAGGAGATGGTGGAGGCGGGGCTCGTGCGCACGAGCATCAATCAGCGAGTCCGCCGAATCGTGATGATGTTCGCGTGGGCGGTTGCCGACGAGTTGTTGCCGTCGGCTGTCCATCAGGCGTTGACGTCGGTAGCGGCGCTCCGCAAGGGTCGCAGCAAGGCCGCAGAATCGCCACGGCAATCGCACGTTGGTGATGGGTTTGGTCTCAGGATTGCATCTTCTTGGTTGAAGTCAACCGGCTGGAGGGCCAGCCGGGATTTTCAACACGGAGGAATGCAGCATGGGGGGACCGGCGAAAGTTGGACAACGGCA
>JAJDEI010000224.1 GCA_029259845.1 Planctomycetaceae bacterium
ACCGTCTCGGCGGCATGCGAGGGCCGCATCAGGTCGGCCTGAACCGTGACGGCCTGGCCGCCCGCCTCCCGGATGCCGGCGGCTGTCTCTTCCGCTGCCTCGCGCGATTGGCCGAAGTGCAGACAGACATCGGCACCGGCACCCTCGCACCCCATCACGCCCGCACCCCTTCCTGTGTGAGGTGCATGAACGCTTCGTTGAGATGGCGCTGGTCCTGGCCGAAGGAAATGACGGTGACGTTCTGATCGAGAATCTGTCTCAGTAGTGTGTTGCTGTCGGTGGCGTTCGCGTCGCAGACGATTTGCAGCTCGCAGGGGTCGTCAGTCGGGTTGATTTCCAGCACACCGTAACATCCCCGCAGCGACTCGGCGACGCCGCTTGCCGGCTGCGACAACTTGAGCCGGTAGGTCGGCTGCTCGGTGTTTCGCTGCAGGAGCTCGTCCATCGGGCCGCTGAATCGTGTCTGGCCCCGGTCGATGATTGTTACGCTGTCGCACAACTCGGCGAGTTCGGTGAGGATGTGACTGCTGATGAAGATGGTTTTTCCCATCTGCTTGAGCGCCCGAAGAATCTCCATCAGTTCGATGCGGGCCCGCGGGTCGAGCCCGGACGCCGGCTCGTCGAGCAGCAACAAATCCGGATCGTTCACCAGCACGCGGGCCAGGCTAACCCGTTGCTGCAAGCCCCGCGACAGGCCCTGAATCAGATCGTCCCGCCGCCCTTCCATATCGGTCAGTGCGAGAACGTCGCCGACGATCCGGTCGCGGTCCTTCTGCGAGAAGCCATACGCGGCTCCGAAGAAGTCCAGATACTCGTACACGGTCATCTGCCGGTAGAGGCTGAAGTGGTCCGGCATGAACCCCAGCCGCCGCCGCACCGACGGCATGTCTTCCCTCACATCATGGCCGAAGACGGTGATCCGCCCCAATTGCGGCCGCAGCAGCGTGCAAATCAGTTTGAGTGTCGTCGTCTTGCCGGCTCCGTTCGGCCCCACAAACCCGTGCAGCGACCCCGGCCAAACCTGAAACGTGACCCGCTCCAGCGCCCGGTGGTCCCGAAACGAAAACGTGACCTTCTCGATATCAACAACGGGCTGTTCGGATGGGTTCATGGGGTTGGCGCCGGTAATGAGCGATTAGGAAGAGGCGGGCGACAGAGGCCGGGCCACGCGCCGCTGCTGCAACATACGCCGCATCGGCCGGATACGTTGGCGATTCTCTGAAGATCCCTGACTTCGGCCGGGTGCCATGCTCATGTCGCGAAGTCGGTGAGTACACAAGCGATTTCGCGTGGCATGCCCGCCCTGCGACACGATGCGGAGATGGTACGTGGCGTAAGCGACGGGACTAGCAGCAGCGACTGCCAGGATCGTTCCTCTAAATGGTCATCGCCGTAAAGCCGCCGTCGACATAGATGTTGGCGCCGGTCAGGAAGCTGCCGGCCGTATTCGAGGCCATCAGCAGGATCGCGCCGGCCAGTTCGTGAGGCTCACCAAAGCGACTGGCTGGGGTGTGACGCATGACGTTCTCGACTCGGTCGGGAGTCAGCACCTTGCGGTTCTGTTCGGCAGGGAAAAAGCCGGGAGACAGCGCGTTGACGCGAATGCCCTGTTCGGCCCACTCGCGAGCCAGGTTGCGGCTCAAGCTCAGCACGGCTGCCTTGCTGACCGAATACGTGAAGACCCGGGACAACGGAAGCTCTGAACTGACTGAGGCAATGTTGATGATGGACGCTTCTGTCCCGCGGTCGAGCATGTCCTGTCCGAAGATCTGACAGGCGATTTTCACGCTGCGCACATTGACGTTGAGGATACGGTCCCATTCTTCGTCGCCGATCTCAAAGAACGGCGTCGCCGAGTTGGTGCCCGCCCCGTTGACCAGCACGTCGCATTGCCGGCCGTTTGCCTTGAGGTGCTCGACAATTCCCGACAGATCATCGCGGCTCGTGGAATCGGCAGCGACGAATTCGGCGCTGCCGCCTGCGTCGGCGATCCGTGAAACGGCGAGCCCGCCGCGCTCCTCGCTGCGACCGACAACGATCACGTGCGCCCCGGCAGCGGCCAGCGCATCACAGAACGCCCCCCCCAGCACGCCCGTCCCGCCGATCACGACCGCCGTCTTGTCCGCGAGACCGAACAGTTGATGGAGATACGTTTGGGCCGATGAGTGTTCGCCAGATGATGTGGTCATGCAGTCGGCTTTCTCGGTTGGTTCAATGTCCACAATGTCACGAACATGCTGTGGTATCCGTCGCGGCCAGTCAACACAGAGTGCGTGCTCTCGTTTCTTGCGCAAACAGCTCCGGGCAAGGCACACGATGCGATGGCCGTCTTCGTTCAATCGCAAATGGCGGGAGTGGCCCAGCCGGACCGGCTGGGTGCTGCAGGCACAGGATGTCTCACACTCCGCTGACAACCCGTTTCAAATCTCCGGCGACAGAGTGTGAGTCATCTTGTCGCTTCGCGACCCAGCCGCGCCGGCTGGGTCACCCTTCGGGAGAAGTGCCTGCTCCCCGGAGCCGCAAATCACACGTCAAGCCCAACCAGACGCATGAGTTCGATGGCGTTGCTCTTCTGGACAACGCCCGGTCGCAATCGATAGTCGAAGGTCATATTCCCGTCTTGCAGTTGGTCTGCGAAGTGCACATTCTCGGTGTGGGGCAGTGATGCGGCGATGTCCGTCAGCGCGAGATCGTGTGTGGTGACCAGTCCGACCGCTCCCCGGTCCAGCAGCGACCGAATGACCGCCTCCGCCCCGATGCGACGGTCGTGCGAGTTGGTGCCTTGTAGGATTTCATCGAGCAAAAACAGCAGCGGTTGTTCGCACTCGGTGAGGTCGACGACCCGTTTGAGGCGTCCGAGAACCGCGAAGAACAGCGATTTGCCCTCTTGCAATGAGTCGCTGATCCGCATGGCCGTGCCGAGTTGGAAGACCGAGATCTCCAGCTGCTCCGCCCGCACGGGAGCCCCGGCGAGTGCCAGCACGACGTTCGTCCCCACCGTCCGCAGCAGCGTACTTTTGCCGGACATATTCGACCCGCTGACGAGGAGTAAGCGGACCTCTCCGTCAAGCTGTACGTCGTTGCGCACGCATGATGTCTGCGGGAGCAGCGGGTGCCCCAACTGTGTGGCCTTCAGCAGCGCGCGTTCCGTCGAAATCTTGGGGAACGTGCAGCCGGGATGCTCGTAGGAAAAACCGCCGAGCGAGATGAGGGCTTCAAAGTCGGAAACAGCCTCGCACCAGTCGGGGATGTGGCGTCCGACCGTGCCGCGCCAATATTCGATGGCATGGACCAGATGCACGGGCAGGCACAGGACCACCGCCATCGGAGCGAAGAACTGATTCCGCACCGAGTTGTTGAGCGATTGAATGCGCGCATGCAACCGGGCGATGGTCCGCGAGGGGGGGCGTCCTTCGACATCGAGCCGCCCCACGATCTCCGCGAGCAACGGCGACTCGAAACGGCAGCCTTCCATCAGGCCGAGCACCTGAGACAGGATCATCAACCCTTTGCCTGCGTCGTCGACCCCCTTGAGCACATCCGAGATCAACCGGCGATGGGCGAACAGATACAGCATCAACGCCAGCAGCGACAACGTGAGCGGCGCGGAATGTTTGCCCAGAAACCACCATGCCAGAAACGTCACGACCGTGGTGGCCGAAAGGAACACGCCAGCCAGCCGCACGGGAAGACGGATCACCCGCGCCGTTTGGGCCGACCACTCGAGCAGCTTGTTCTGATCGAACCCAACACGCGCCTCGGCATCGAGCAATGCGAGTTGTTCCCGAAGATCGAGGTGCTGCCGCAGTTCGCTGACCGCCCGCTGCCGCGCGAGAATCGCGTCGCGATCCGCCGCCTGGCGCAGCCATGCCGCTAGGCGGTCCTCCCCCAGCCGCGTTCTCGCCCGACAGACGAGTTGAAACAGCGAGCCCGGGCCGAAGATATCCAGGTCGTCGACATAGACGTGTTCCGGGTCGCCGTAGCGTGCTCCGTCGGCACCAGCGCCCGCCCAGCGATCGCGCAGACGATCGAGGCTGCGCTGATAGTAGGCGACTTCACATCGGGCAAGTTTGAGCGCGGCCAGAACCCGGCCATGAACAACGACGGCCGCGCCGAACGCTGTCAGCGGGACCAACAGCCACCCGAGAGAAAAGACCTCCCGCAGACCGAGACCACCAACCCCGACAGCGGCCAGAAACGTCACACCGCGGACCGTCGACAGCGTCGAATCCTGTCGGTCGAGCCGCGCGACCTCTCCGGTCGCCCGGCCATGCCGTCGCTCGTACTCCGCCTGCGGGTCGTCGCTGTTCGTCAGTTCGCCGTTGCTCATCGCGGGATTGTATCGAGCGGCGACGGGTTTCGCACCGAAGCGAAGGGACCATGATTCCGTCGATTCCCGAACTTCGTGAAACGCGGGCCGGCGCTTGCGGATTGGCAGGACGAGGGACGCGGCAGGCTCCCGCGGAGTCGTGCTAAGCCGCAAGCGGATGCAGCAACGAATCAGGAAACCGCGCGTTGTTCCGCGCCTGTTTTGAAGGTGCGCCAATTCCTAGAGAATGGAACCGTCTGCGGGCCCCAACGGACATTCCCGGCCACCGCGGGCACGCCTCGATGCCGCCTTTATGCAGACGGATCGGCCGACGATGGGCCGACGTCGCCCGACGCTACCGCGACGGAAGCCAACGTCGGACTCGCCGCGGAAGCAGACGACAATCGCACCGCACGGGAGAACGTCACCCCTTGCTCCTCGAACGCGCGGAAGATTTCCAGGTTCAGCCGTTCGGCGAACGCCAGAAACTTCCAGTAGTCCGGCGGGTGATACCAGTAGATGATGCGAATGTTGAACGAATCCGGATTGAATTCGTTGAAGAACACGCGCGGCGGAAAGTCCGGGTGATGGCCTTCGTGATTGTGGAGCGATTCGCGAATTCTGTCGAGGACCGTCTCGATTCTCTCGCGCGGCGTGTCCAGCGGAACATGCAGATCGGACACGCGGCGGATATACGGCCGACGGCCCACGTTCTCGATGTCGCTGCCGGCCAGTTCGTCATTAGGGATGGTGGCCTGATGTCCTGTGAGCAGCCGGATCCGGGTCGACCTCAGTCCGATGTCCTCGACGATCCCGTCGTACTTGCCGACGACAATGCGTTCACCCACGCGGAACGGTTTGTCAGCCATCAACATGATCGTGCCGAAGAGGTTCTTGAGCGTATCCTGAGCTGCCAGAGCGACTGCCAGACCGCCCACGCCCGCGCTGGCCAACAACGTCGTCAGGGGGATTCCCAGATTCTGCCCCCCTTCCAGCAACACGGCCACGGAAGCGACGACCGCTGTCAGCTTGGACACGATGCGGACAAACTGCGCGTCCAGGCCGCGGGGATTCATATTGGGGGACGAAATAATGGTCTCGGCGATCCGGTTCGACAGCGCGAAGACCAGCACCGGCACCGCCAGCAACACGGACACGTTCGCCACGGCATCGACCACATACAGCGGCGCTCCTCTCAGGCCAAGAAAGTCGCGGGCGAACGTTTTGAGGACAAGCGGGATCGCGATTACAACCACCGGAAACCAAAGCGTAAGGAAATACCGGACCAAATTGGTCGCTCGGAATTCTCGCGCCCGTTTTCGCTGAAATCGATACAGGATCGAGATCAACAACAGGGACGCGAGGACCGAGAGAAACAGGCCGCCCGATTGCCAAAGGGCCAGGCCACCGATCCGGTCCCGGGTCCAATTCGGCAGCCGATCAACCAGCACGGCCATGGCGCGGTTGCCGGGCGCTGAGACGTACCACCGGTGCAACCCTTCAGAGACACCTGGGCGAAATTGCCCGTTCACCCCATCGGCGGCAACCGTGCGATAGGGGATCCCGGCGAGGTCGGCGAAATAGTCCGGCGCACGTTCGACCGTCCCCGGAGAGAACAGGTATTCGTGACTCTGGGGCCCTTCAAGCACACGTGCAATCACGATGCGGGTGCCGGGAATCTGCCAACGCAACAGCGGTTCCGAATCTTCCGTTTCCGAGGCCGCAACCTCATCTGAACCGGGGATCTCACTCTCGGGCGGCAATTCGACCCGGTCGAGCACTTCTTTCAGACAAACGGCCGCCTCAGCGGCTTGGTCGAGCC
The DNA here is from genome assembly GCA_029259845.1 of Planctomycetaceae bacterium. Lineage (GTDB taxonomy): Bacteria > Planctomycetota > Planctomycetia > Planctomycetales > Planctomycetaceae > JAHBXU01. Next base: position 6,132 of record JAJDEI010000224.1, read on the forward strand.
GCGCGTACGCGGGAAGCTGACTGGTATCCAGGCAATCCAGGATTCGCCGGACAACCGGACGAAACCCTGCTGACTCGCGATCGAAGAACCGTTCCTTCAGTCGAAGCTGGTTGAATTCGTTGCACGCCTCAATAAACGTCGTCAGCGTCGCCCGGGGACTGGAGGTGTCCGCCGGTGCCATCGGGTTCCGACCGTCGCCTGCGAAGCACCTCGTGGAACCCGACAGGAGGCAATACGGAATCAGACACAACCATAACAACCAATCCCAGCGCCGACGCCCGTACCACGGACGAACGGCTGGCTCGCGCCCGGTGTTTCGACATCGGTCAAAGAGTGCGAAAGGCATCATCACCCAAGACTGGTTGCGTCCGTCTGGCCGAAACTGCGTCGATGACTTCTCCGAATGCAGATTTCGGATCAGAAATCTCAGTTTCGAACCCTCAACCCTCCCCGCTCAACTCACACATCGCACCGCTCAACCGCCTCCCGGAGTCCCTCCCAGGCGTCGCGGGTCGGGATGAATTCCTGTCCGACGTAGCCGTTGTAGCCGATGTCGGCCAAAGCCTGCATCACGGCGGGATAGTTGATCTCCTGGGTGTCGTCCAGCTCGCCGCGACCGGGGTTGCCGGCGGTATGAATGTGGGCGATGACATCCGTGTGCTGATGAATGCGGCGGATGACGTCGCCGTTCATAATCTGCACATGGTAGATGTCGAACAGCAACTTGAAGTGCTCCGAACCGACGCGGTCGATGATTTCGACGCAGTACTCGGTATCGTCCCCCTGATAGCCGGGGTGCCCCTTCATGGGATGCGTGTCGTCGCGGGTGTTGAGCATTTCCAGGCAAAGCGTGACGTCCCGTTGCTCCGCCTCACCGATGATCCCCTTGAAGAATTCAACGCAGTTTTCGGCCCCTTGCGCCTTCGAGACGCCCTTCGCCATGCCGGTGAAGGTGATGAGCCGCTTGACACCGAACTCGGCACACTGCCCAATCCGTTCTCGCAAGATGTCGCGGCACGTCTCCCATTCCGCCCGGTTGTTGGGCCCGGTCCGGAACCCGTGGCTCCCGGCGATGGCACAAGTGAGTCCGTGCTTGCGGAGCGTCGGCCAGTGGGCGGGGCCGATCAGTTCCACGCTCACGCATCCCAGTCGCGCGGCAACCCGGCAAAGCTCATCGATGTCCGGCCATGCCTGCTTGTAGCACCAGTGGACCAGCGACTGCTTGATGCGCCCCTTGCGGGCAACCGGTTCGCCGCCGGCTGCGGATGTCTGCTGACCGAGCATGGAGACGGCTCCGATTGCGGCCGCCGACTGCAACAGCGTGCGGCGGTCAAGGGACGGCAGGTCGGGGGAGTGCTTCATCGCGGGTCTCCGTCGTCGGGTTATCACGCAACCGGCCAGAACCGCCCACTCCCGGTCGTTGCATGGCCTGTACCATACGTCGGATGCGAGCGACCGACAATCGAACGCACCAAGACGCGTTCCATCACGTGCCCTCCGATGCGGGGCGGTTCAATCGTCCGAACCGGTCGATGGCTGACACATGGCGCCAGATCAGAGCTTGGAGCATTAGCGACGGGGCAACTGCCGGTGAGCAATTGGCCCTCTGAGGGTGTGATTTTTTCTCAACGCATGCCCCAAACACCCGGTGTCTGGAATCAACGAGGACGCCAGAAGCCTGATTTCAGCAGCGATGGCCCTCAACGTTTGCCGAGATGATGAGACACCGGGTGTTTCCACCGAAAAACTCACAAGCTCCCTGCGTTCGTCAGGAATCAGACTGTGCGTCTGCTTGACATAACCTCTGCCCAGAAATAGCATTCAGTTCGTCGCGGCGGCGCGGTCGGCGCGACGACTCGCCATCCTGGGGCGGCTGACGAACCGCGCAAGGAACGAATGAACCGTCGCGCGGATTCGCTTGTCCTGCGATCACGAGAGATGCAGGGTTCATGCGGAATCGCTGAGTTTTCGGTCATGGACGGCCCCCGGTTTTTCCGATGACAAGGTCTGAGCGGAACGTGACGCTGGTCTCGACCGCTCGCTGATTCGGGCGCCGTAGCCAAGCGGCCTAAGGCGACGGATTGCAAATCCGTTATTCCCCGGTTCGAATCCGGGCGGCGCCTCTCGCCGGAAACCCCACAAAGCACGGGGCTTCCGGCGTTTTTTGTGCGCCCTGGGGCAATGGCACCCGTTGACAGGCTGACACCTTTTTTGGGGGCGGGGAGACGCTGGAACCAACGACGACACCCGCAGGCCCGGATCTGCGGATGCCTGTGACACCACCTGAGTCTCGATAACAGAGGTGATGCGGTGGGCCGTGCAACTGCGAGCCGCTCTCTCCGAAGCCGGCAAGCCGAAGAAACCCTACGCAGCCTTCCTTCCTGTTCCCGCACACGAAGGGCGCTGGGCGAAAAACAAGGCACCGGCTGGGGTGGACGGGAACACTCGCGTTCCCGCATCGCCCCCCTCGCCTGTGGCGGATCGGAGTCGCGTTGAACCTGCAAAGAATGCAAGAAGTGCCCCCTTAACGCTCACGGCCGACGTTTTGTTGAAGTTGGGGCGTCGCACCGACGTCGGCCGTCGGCGTTGGCTCCGGACTAACCCAAGTTCCCCAGTGATTGACGTAAGTGCTTGCCGTGTAACGGTCGGGCTGTGAAAGTCGTCACTACATTTCGGTTGGCTTGAGTTGGCTGGGCAGGGTCATGCGGAGGTGTCCGAGCAGGATCGCTTGATGATCG
>JAJDEI010000225.1 GCA_029259845.1 Planctomycetaceae bacterium
CGATCCCCACTGGGGATACCCCACCGACACGCCCATGCTCGAACTCGACCAGTCCGAAAACCCCTGGCGCCGCGAACTGGTCGCACAACCGTTCGAACTCGAAGACGGCTTCGTGCAAGTCCCCACCCGGCCGGGACTAGGCATCGAAGTCGACGAAAGCATCGTCAAGAAATACGCCGTCTCCTAGTGATGAGTGCCACTGGCCGGCTTGTCCGCCGGATGCCATGCTCACATCGCGCAGCAGAGTGAGCACGTGACGATCGGTCTAAGCTCGTAGGGTGCGTCCAACAGGGTCGTGGCCACAACAACAATCGTAGTCCGGAAGCCGGGTTGTTCGACGCGCACACGCGTTTCCCGAACCATGAGAAAGTCGGGCGGCAAATTGTAGGTCTTCCGATCAATGGAACGAGGCTTCTGCGGCTTGGACCACTGGACGATATGATCGCCTTTGCCCCACCGCTGCCCGCGCCGAAAGTCAGCGGTGCGCTTGTTGAGCCGTGTGACGGAATCGACGCCGCGCTGCTTGAGCATGACCATTTCCGTCCAGGAACACATCAGGCGATCAGCCAGCATGACATCGCCGGGACGAAAGATGTTCCACAGCGTGCGGAGCATTCCCAGTTCACTTTGTCCTTTGCCGGCATAACGGCAGATTCCCAGATCGATCACGGCACCACACGAGAGAGAAAACACAGCCGCGATGCGTGCGGGGGGAAAACCGATGCCGGGTTTCTGTGCGTCCGGCTGCGGGTATGCCCGCTGATTCTCCGCCGTGTCGGGCATTGAGACTGAGGAACTGTCATAGACGTAGACGCGGCGCCCTTTCCACAGCCACTCGGGATCGACGCCTGACTCCAACGCCCGTCCGGTCTGGCGGGCCACGTCCGAGAAGAACTTCTCCGGCAGTCGCTGGCGAGCCTGGCAGTAGGCTCCTGTCTCCGCCGAGCACCGCCGTTGTCCGCGGGAAAGGCGATGGACGATCAACCGCGCCACGGCATGGCGACAGGAATGATCGGCACTCAGGACCTGGCCGAGAAAGACCCACAGCGTGACCAGCGGCGAGTAGACGCGGTCGACCCAATCCACCGCGTTTTCCGTCAGCGCTTTGGCGAGGATCGCTTCCAAAAACCCATCGCCAAACGGCTACCCCTCACCCCGAAGAAACTGACGCCTGAGAAACTGAAACTGCGCCTGGAACCGTTGGCGAAACCATCCTTGGTGGAAATAACGCATCCTCGGGGCCTCCTTGCCGGTGATGAACGAGTTCCCAAAGTCCATCTAGGCGAGAGAGGCCTCTTTTGCCTATGTCGTTTCACTCAAAATGCTTGCGGTGAATTACGCGCCATTCGTCCGGGATTGTGCTGCATCACGACGCGGGGATCTACGGCGGGGGCGGGTTGGACCCCAGCCGCGAGATCACGTTCGCGCGGCTCATCAAGGACTCTGGTTATCAGACGGCGATCGCCGAGAAATGGCAGCTCAACAATCTGTACAACGAGCCGCAGGCACTCAGCCGGCATGGGTTTGAGGAGTCGCTCGGCTGGCCCGGTCGCATCGACCGCGACTGGGTGACGGCCCAACAGATGCAGCAGTTCGAAGAGGCGATCCGCGCGGCTAATGTTCCGTTCACATCGGAATTCACGTCGAACATTGAATGCCGTTACTGGGATCCGGTATTCCTGCGGAACGGCGTTCGCGAAGTCTTGCCGGGGCGGTTTGGCCCGGACGTGCTCAACAAATACGTCGTCGACTTTCTCCGCAAGGATCACGACCGTCCGTTCCTGTTGTACTATCCGATGGTGCTGACGCACGGGAACACGTATCTGGAGCCGGTCGTCCCCACGCCGCTGAACCGCGAACCGAACCGTCCGCATCAGGAGATGTTTGCGGACATGGTGCGCTACGCAGACCGGCTGATCGGCCAGCTGATCGGCCAGCTGATCGACGGGCTTGGTCAGGCGGGCTTGGTCAGGCGGGACTGCGGGACAACACGATCGTGATTGTCGCGACTGCCAACGGCTCGCTGCCGCGGACGGCTCATTCAGCCCGGCCTCTACACATTGACCGAAGCAGGAAGCGATGTGGCGTTGTAAGTCAACTCGCCTCGACTCGTCCCGGGAGGCCGCACGATGCCACTGGCGGACTTTTCGGACCTGCTCCCGACGTTCTGTAATCTGGCCGGTGCAGAGGTTCCCCAAGAACTCGTGATCGACGGCCGGTCGTTCGCCAATGTCGTCCTTGGCCGAGCCCCGAAGGGGCCTCGCGATGTCATCTTCAATCAGTTCGGCAAAGTGCGCGTTGTCCGTAACTTGCGATACAAGTTGTATTCGGACGGACGGTTGTATGACGTCAGCCGCGACTTCGACGAAACGCGCGACCTGTCCGGCTCTTCGGATGAGGCGGTTGCCGCCGCGCGCCGACAGCTTCGAGCATTCCTGAATTCCCTCCCCCCCAACGCGGTCCCTCCCTTCGAGCTGCGCAGCCAGGCGCCGCAACAAGCAGAAGAATCCGTAGCGTGGCTGCGGGGCAATCGGTCGGGCTGGCGCGGCTTCGTCAGACTTTCGTGAGGCGGTCGCCGACGTGGATCTTGCCCGCTTCGATGACTTTGGCGTACACGCCGCGCAGCCGCAGTTGTTTGCCGACGGCGGAATTGACGAACTGCACGGCGTCTTTGCCGAATCGTTCCACAAACTTGCGGCATCCGGTGTGCTCCTCCTCCGTGATCTCGAGGAGGCAGGCGCCGGCTTGCAGCCGCTGTCCGGTTTTGAGGTTCTCTCGGCTGAGGTCGAAATCGACGTACAGGTTGTCGCCAGCGAGCGGCCAGCGGTCTGGGGAGCCGGCCACCAGTTGCATGGTCCGGGAGTTGACGATCGCGATTTGGACGTCCGGGTGCGGCTGTCCGTTCTCCAGGGAGAGCCAACAGCCGCGTGCCCACGCGTCTCCCTCAGTCCCGCCTTCCGGACTCAACAAACACTGCTCCAGGCTCTGCCGTTCGTTCTCCGCAGGCCGAATGACGATGGCCTCCAGCGTTCCTTGATCGGCAGGTGAGCGTTTGATCTCCGGCAAGCCTTCCAGGAGTTCAGATTCCGGCGGATGGAGAGCGCCATTCATTGACCTGAACCCTGCGAGTGAACAGTGTGGCGGATGTGTTGATCGTCCGTATCGCGGCGAGATGATCGCCGTACTGTTGCTTAACAGCCCGTTGAAAAACGTGTGCCACGGCTGTGCCAGCCGCGCAGATGTCTCAATGCTGACTGGTTTCTCGCACTGCCGAGACGGCAGTGACACGCGGAATGGAGTTTTTCAACTGACTGTTAACGGACGATACAAACTCAGGCAGCCACGGCCAAGGCCATCTCGGTCGTGGGACATGCCGAGCGGGTCACTGGTTCGCGCTGCAGTGAAAACTGTGTCTCCGACAGAGCAACACGGACTTACAGTTTCCCGAGCAGGTCCGCCGCTTTGTCTTCAAATATCTGCTGCCATTCGGGAGCCAGGATGCAGTCGCTGTCTTCCTGGGCGCCCCCCACGTTGAGCAGTTGTTCGGCGGTGGGAGCGTAGTAAATGTAGCCATTGGTATAGCCGGCGACGAACGTTTGTGCGTGCGGCGACCGCTCTTTGATGTTGAGGCCGATGCGGACGGTCAGTTCGCCCGGGAAGGTGATCAGCACGAACTCACCGATTCGCAGGCCCATGAGTTCGACGTCGATCGTTCGCTTGCCGGACGCGATCAACTCCGCCTGATGTTTTCGCAGCAGCCGGAGATTCGTCTGCAGCCGCGTCAGCTCCTCCATCGTATGGATATTTTTGATATAGGCCTGCATGTTTCTGCGGTTCTCGGCATCGAGCTTTCGCAGATCGCCGCGGCCGAGCGCATCTTCATGTAGGTAACCATGTGAGTAATACGACGGGAACTCACGGGACACGCCGTACTTCACATACAAGGGGACAAATGTCTTGAAGTTCAGGCTCGTTCCTCCCAGCGATTGCAGCCGCCGCCGTTGCTCGGCTTCCAGTTGGGCGATGCGTTCCTCCCGGTCGCCGCGCGGCAGCGTGAGGGTTTCGCTGAGCACCACGAACCGTTCATCGTCGCGGCACTCAATTGCCCGCACCGCTTTGAGCGTGCTCAGTCCCAGCATGTTGCCCAGCGGCTCGGCACTGCGGGGGTGGCCGACGTCCTTATAGAACACCGGGTTGATGTCGCCGCCGCACCCCTGCAGAAACAGGGCGACCGTGCCTTCGCTCAGGTTGTCTTCGATCACCTGCGAGGCGAAGCCGGTGATGTCCGCCGTGTTCGCGCCGCTGGGAACGCCCTGAATGGGATGGCAGGCGAAGTTGTACACGATCGCCAGCGTCCGCCCATCCTCGCGGTCGAGCCGCAGGATGCCGATCTGCGGATCGATCGGCCCCACCTCGGCGACTTCGTCATCGGGCGGCAGCGAGTAGGCATGCCGGACGTCGATTTCCCGGCCGCTCTTCATCTTGAGCCGCCGGTTCTCCATGATGCGATCCTCATGCCCGGCCCCCGCGCCGACTCGCACCGGCACCAGGTTTTCCGCCGCCAGCCTCACCGCCTCCACCGTCTTTTCATCCACGTTTGCACAAGGAACGCCGTGACAATGGCTCGCGTTCGCCAGCACGTTGGCCGGGGCGATTCCGAATTCCTTCTCCAACCGCTCGCGGACCGTCGGCAGATAGTCGTTTGTGACATACCCAATCTCGCCGATCGCCACAACGTCGAGCGTCAACAGCACGGCCGTCGTGTCATCCTTCTTGAGGACCAGCGCCCGCACAAACAACGGCCCATCAACCGGCCCCGCGTCGTAATTCGAGATATCCACCTTCGCCACCCCCGCCAACAACGGAGCCGCGACAGCACTCTGGGCAGACAACGAGCCAGTCCACGCGATTCCCACAACAAGCACCACGCCCATCACCCAGCGGGTGGCTGGGGCGCTTGCCGGCGTTGAACAATCACAAAGCATCACTTCTCCCCTCGGTGTTGAACGACGAACCGACAGTCACAGCCCCAGATATTCCGCTGTCCGTCCCGCGTCTTGTCCGCGCTACACGGGGGTCGTGCATGCCGTCTGGTCATTGTCGACTCGTTCCGAGGCGTTCGCAATCCTGTTTGTCGCATATCCACCAACGGCTCAGCTACCCGTCCGCTTGTTCCCTTTCACCATGTGATGACTTGACAGCAGCCCCCCCCCCCCCCTGTATCCTGACCGACCGTCCTGTGACCGTTTGGTTCTGTTTTCCACTGCTGGGGAGGTCGGAAGATGATGGCGAACGCAAGGCCGAGTCTCGTAACGAATGGACCGCACGCAAATGAGGCCGCTGCCGGCCACTGGCTGGATTCTCCCCGACAGCAACTTCACCGGAAACGCCGATGGTTGATGACGCTCCTGGTGATGGCATGTTCCGGTTGCAGCGGAAGCGGATCGGCTCCGTTGTCACCTGCTCCCACAACCATGCGAGTGAAGTTCTGGGAAGACCCATCTCTGACTATAAGTTGTCATATAACGGGCAGCGACCAATCGATCCAAGATCACGTTGGTTTGGTGACGGTTACTCAACCGGCCAAGCCGGCTGGCGTTCCTGCTGGATTCAAGTATCATTGGGTAGACGTAGACGTCACACAGGGTCTTTCGTACTACATGACAGTGAATCGAGACGGGAATCCAGGCGCCGAATGGGATTACGAATGGAATCAGGATGCAGACAGCGTACAGGCTGTTGACTGGGGATCGTCGCGATTCTGAGGCCGGTTCCGGTGATTGGAAGCCATCGTTGATGGTTCCTGAAATACGTTGTGCGGAACCCCTGGGGGCGGCCATTAGCCGGTCGTCTCCAATTTCGTATCTTCAGAGATGGTCTCAATAGCTGGTGAGACAGGCATTCTTGCCTGTCTTTCAGGCCGGGCAGAAACGTCCGGCCCACGTACTATGAGTTTTGTGGAGCGCCTCATGCAGCCGCGGAATCACGCACGCTCGGGCGTCACGCTGGTTGAGCTAATGGTGGTGTTGGGAGTGATCAGCCTGCTTATGGCGTTGCTGCTGCCTGCTGTTCAGGCGGCGCGGGGGTCAGCCCGGTTGATGCAGTGCCGCAACAATCTGCACCAGATTGGCATCGCCACGCACAACTTCCATGCGTCGCATGGCAAGCTGCCACATTCGCTCATTCCGCTGGGACAGTTACTCCCAGAAATTGAACAATTGGCGCTCGCGAAGGCATTGGAGGCCAACCAGGTGCCCAATCCCGTGACGCCAGTCGTCTATCTCTGCCCCAGCGACCCCCTCGCGAGCGCCGCTGACGCTCGCATTAGCTACTTTATGAATGGCGGTTCTGCGATTAATCCCCCGAACGGAGTCTATGAAATCAAGAGTATCCCCACTCGTACATTTCGAGATCTAGCGGACGGTCTTTCAATGACTGCGATGTTCTCGGAGCGACTCGTCAGGGTCTGGCCGAACGATAAGTATCCGCCACTGGAGACTGGGCGGCGAGATCCGTTGCGTTACCTCTGGCAAACGGCGATTGAGTTCCAGCCCGGCCAGGAACGGGAACTCGCTGCCTGGTGCCTCGAACCAAGCAACCGCGCCCGGGCAGTGTACGGAACTCGTCATTGGGGAACAGACCACTTCCCAAGTGAAAACTCGTGGTATAACCACATCTTACCCCCAAACAACTGGATGTTCGTGAATGGCGAACGGCCTGACCGAGGGCCGTATCCCGCGAGTAGCATGCATCCTGGCGGTGTCAACGTGTTGATGGCCGATGGGGCGGTGAAGTTTGTTTCCTCAAGCATCGACCTCGACGTCTGGTGGGCGCTTGGGTCGCGCGCCGGCGGCGACGTGGCCGGGGATTTCTGACCCGCAGTTCACTTTGGAGGCTTCCTCATGATCGACCCTCTCTGGCTTCGCCGCGGCCTGTGGTCGGCCGCCTTTCTCAGCCTCGTTGCCGCAGCCGGCTACGGCTGGTTTCGCGTGGATTGGTACGACTACTACTCCGCTCAGCCACCGGAACGAACGGGCGAAGTCGTCGACGACGCTCATACGGAGATCGTCGGAATTCGGTTCGACGCGGTTGATCCGCTCAAGGAGCAGCCGCGAACGAGGGCCGGCGTGTCCCTCAAAATGACCGGTATGCTGAAGTTGGACCCGGAATACTGGACGGTTCCCCTCACGCAGGGCCAGTCCATTTCACTGCCGCACCGTGAGCTGTGCGAATTCGCGAGGAGAACCAGAACAAGGTCCGCCCCGTGGTCTTCCTGCACATCGTTCGCAAGTCGTGGCTCGAACCGGGAGAGAAAGACGCGAAGTCGTTGCTGGGCACCGTGAATCGGGCAAGCAAAGAGGAAATCGCCTGGAAAACGAGTTGCACCTTGCGGCATCCGGGTGTCTATCTGGTCCGCCTCACCGTTGCGGAGCGAGACCCCGGACTCGCCAAGATGGCCGATCCGTTGCCGGCAATCACCAACGAACGAATCCTCAAGACGTTTCTGCTGACCGTCGATCCCTATCAGCCGCTTGAGGAACAGGGGCGAGCTGAGTCCTAGAGCGGAGGTTCCTGCCGATCCGCTGGCACTCACACCTCAAACGTCTCGCCCCATTGGGGGGTGTGGATGTCCTCGTCGCAGTAGTTGTGGAGGAGGGTGGCGAGGGCGGCGGGACCGTCAGATTCGCCGTGGACGAGGAAGGCCTGGCCGAAGGAGCCGCGCTGGGTCGATTGCTCGAACCACCACTTGAAGTCCATCGCATCGGCGTGGGCGGAGAGGCCGCGGAGTTGTTCGACCCGGCATTTGAGCGGCTGCTCGCGGCCGAAGATGCGGACGAACTCCTGCCGTTCCTGAATGCGGCGGCCCAGCGTGTGCGGGGCTTGATAGCCCATGAGGATCACTGTGTTGCGTTCATCCGAGATGGCGTGCTTGAGGTGGTGCACGATGCGGCCGTTCTCGCACATGCCACTGGCGGAGATGATGACTAGCGGATCGTCCCGGTCGTTGAGGGCCATCGACTCTTTTCGATTGCCGACATAGGTGAGGCCCGCAAAGGAGAAAACGTCCCCGTCGGTGAGCAGGGATCGTTGCACATCCGCATCGAGGGTATCGTCAAAACGGCGAAAGATTTTGGTGACCCGCCGGGCGAGCGGACTGTCGACGAACACGGGGAGTTTGGGCAGCTCGTTCTCGTTCATCAGTTCGTTGAGGAAGTAGACGACCTGTTGCGTGCGGCCGAGGGCGAAGGCCGGGATGATCACGCGGCCTCCTTGCTCGGCGGTTTGGCGGATGATGTCGCGCAGTTCTGTTTTGATGTCGCCCGCCGGCGGATGGACGCGGCCTCCGTACAGACATTCGGTGATGAGCACGTCCGCTCCGTCGACCGGAGCCGGGTCGACCAGCAGCGGCATGCCCCGCCGCCCCAAGTCGCCGGTGAACACGACCCGCTTGAGGTCCGTCCGGTCCTGGATCTCCATCTCGACGATGGCCGAACCGAGGATGTGCCCGGCCGGGTGCAGCCGCAGTTTGAAGTCGGCGGCCAGCTCGTGCCAGTCGCCAAACGGGAGCGGCTGCATCCGCTTGATGAGCGACTTGACGTGCTCGTCGGTGTACAGCGGCTCGACCGGCGGATGTTTTCCCTTGAGCTTGCGGCTGAGGTACCTGGCGTCCTCCGCCTGGATGTGGGCCGAGTCGAGCAGCATCAGTTCGGCGATGTCGGCGGTTGCTTCGGTGCAGAAGACCGGCCCGCGAAACCCGGCCCGATACAGCCCCGGCAGGTTGCCGCAGTGGTCGATGTGGGCGTGCGAGAGGATCACCCCGTCGAGGTCCTTGGGACGGCAGTGGAACGTTTCGTTCTTCGCCCGTGCTTCGGCCCGGCGTCCCTGGAAGAACCCGCAGTCGAGCAGCACCCGACGGTCGCGGGTTTCGATGAGATGCTGTGATCCGGTGACTTCACCAGCTGCGCCGAGGAATGTGATTTTCATGCCCCGGAGTGTAGTGGCCGGGCGGATGGGGGTGAATCTCGATTGTCACCACGGGGACGGGAGGCACGAGTTGCGGAAGACACCCGGTGTCTCACTTCGGAGATCACGGCCAACAGGATTTGAGGACCAATTCATTAGGGGCGCTCGGTTCGGATTCGAGACACCGGGTGTCTGGGCACACTGTCTGGGCATTGGCGGGCGTGGCCGGGGTGCTGAATCAACCGGGAGCAACTGTACCGCGTCGAATTCCAGGGGGAGGTATTGTCAAAGGTCGTGTTCTCGCGAGATGGGGAAAGGCGGCGTATCCTGCTGAGGGTTTCAGACTTCAGCGGCCCGATGCGGGCACAACGAGACGCCCTGAGCAAGACGACGGCAGCGACCCCTGCAGCACCAGCCGACGAGCCTCTCCAACGTGAGGTGCTGGAGTTTCGGGCGGACTTTGAATCACGCAGTCCACGGGATGAGATTGTTCACGAGGGGGCCAGACGCATGTTGCAGGCGGCACTGACG
>JAJDEI010000226.1 GCA_029259845.1 Planctomycetaceae bacterium
GCAACCTTCGCCTTGAAGCGTGGATCAAATCGACGTCGTGTCCGCGCCATCATGCACCTCCGGATGACGCCACGATATCCTCTTCTCAACCTCCCCGAAATCTACCTTAACCAGTGGTCCGAAAACCGGGGTCCACTTCACCGTGTTCATACTCAGCGTCAGCAATGGCGTGAGGTCAGCCAATCATCCGTGGCAAGTTGGAAGAAAACTTGGGAACGGTGGGATAAGCCGACTCGAAAGTGCATCTCATCTTTCAGCAGAAATCAAAGCGAATCTGGCGAACCATTTCGCTCGCACGTGCGTCTTACCAAGCAGCCGCTGGCAATCGCCAGCTTGCGAATAGCCAACCTTGGAGTTTCAGTTCGATGTCTTTCTTACTGTCAAGTTTCATAGCCAAACATCTGGGCGATGGCAGTCATGCCGATCAATCAGCTCGTTTCAATTGTGAAAACGGGTTGCCCGCCCAGATTCTGCGCGACCGGCGGTCGATTGAACGGAACGCTTTCCAATGTCTCGGGAGTCTTTTCCCCGAACCAGCGCTCCAAGCAATCACGCTGTGCGTGCGCTTGTGACACTTGGCCGACTTCGGAGACCACCTCCACAGCCCGGTGTCACTCAGGCATCGGGCTTTTTTCGTTGAGCAGCGATGTCGCCCCCAAGACGGGTCGGTAGCTGAGATGGTTTAGCGGCGGATTGAAGCTCCGCAGACGAGGATTCGAGCGCCTCCTGACCCACTTGCGCACCCGGTGCGCGCATTACATGGCCCGTTTGACTTCTGGTGAGGTTGCCGGTCTTTCAAGCCGGAGAGGTTGGGTTCGAATCCCACACGGGTCACTGACACAACGCGGGATGTAGGGGAGCGGCACCCCACGTGCCTTGGGAGCACGGAATCGTCGGTTCGAGTCCGACCATCCCGACTGCCCCACAGGGGCCTTGTGCCTTCGGCAGACACGCCTGAGCAAACTCGCGTGTTTCCTGCCGGAGGCACAAACCGACGAAGTCGGCCCGGTCGTCCAACGGTCAAGGACGCCGCTCTGATAAGGCGGAAACGAAGGTTCGACTCCTTCTCGGGCTACTGACAGGAGACTTGATGATGTTCGACCACTTTCGACTGAAACGCATACCGCGACCAATCACAGGGTCGTGGTGTAACGGCAGCACAGCGGGCTTTTAACTCGCACGGTGGGGGTTCGAATCCCTCCGGCCTCACTGATTCGCGCGAGCCACCGGCCCGTAGCTCAATGGTGAGAGCCGGCTCCTTATAAGAGCCAGACGACGGTTCGACTCCGTCCGGGCCGAATGAACGAAGAATCAACAACATGGGATCGAGGTGTTAGCGGCAGCATCCCCGGCTCTTAACCGGGCGGGTCTGGGTTCGAGCCCCAGCGGTCCTACTGACAACAAGCACTGGTCGTCCAGTGGCAGGATACCGCCGTCGTAACGCGGTGACGCCGGTTCGAATCCGGCCTGGTGCTCTTGTGATCTTTGACAACTTGGATAGCCATTCAGCGCCCATGATGTAGCGGTAGCCTACCGGCTTGCCATGTCGGAAGCGCGGGTTCAACTCCCACTGGGCGCTTTAATTCAGGACATGGGAGAGTTTGGGAATCCGCGTGCCTCGGGCGCACGAGATCGTCGGTTCCAATCCGACCGTCCTGACTGATTGACGATGCGGTGTGGCCCAATGGTAAGGCAGCTCCCTGTTAAGGAGACGCATGCAGGTTCGAATCCTGCCACCGCAGCTTGTGACGTATGGAAGTCATCCGGCCGGATGAGGAGCCTGCCTCGAAAGCAGGTGGCGAGCGGTGCTCGTTTGTGGGTTCGAGTCCCACGGCTTCCGCCTTGAAGAAGTCACACGTGCCCTTGGCCGAGCGGCAAAGGTGCCGGGCTTCCAACCCGGCGAGGCGGGTTCGACTCCCGCAGGGCACTCTCGATGTGGTTCGGTCGCTCAGCGGCAAACCGCCGCGGGCGGAATTAATGCCACTGCGTGGCTGCCCGTTAAGCACTTGGTCGTGGGTTCGAGTCCCACCCGTCCCTTTCAATCATGCGGGGTAGTTTCTGCTGGTAGAAATGCGTGGCCTTGAACCACGCGTGCGCAGGTTCGATTCCTGCCCCCGCAGCTCACGAACATTCGCCGAACTGATGTGTCTCACGAGACGCAAACTTGCGGGATCGTTTAACGGCAAGATGCGACGCTCTGAACGTCGAGATGTTGGTTCGATTCCAGCTCCCGCAATTTGAAATCAATGGAAGTCATCCGGCCGGATGAGGGGCCTGTCTTGAAAACAGGTGCGGGTCACACCGTAGTGGGTTCAAGTCCCACGGCTTCCGCCTTGCGAACAACGATAAGGGCTCATGGTCCAACAGGAAGATGCCGGCGTCGCATGCCGGAGGTCCGGGTGCGATTCCCGGTGAGTCCACTTCCGCTGATCCCGTGGTCCAGCGGCAACGACTCCTGGTTCACGTCCGGGCAACGATGGTTCGAGTCCATCCGGGATCACTCTGGCACGATGCCCAGGTACGCCAACTGGCAGAGCGGCTCGGCTTAAACCCGAGCGTTTGCGGGTTCGACTCCCGCCTTGGGCACCTGAAGACAACACGGCTCGGTAGGCAACTGGCAGACCACGCTGTTTCAGACACAGCGATGCTGTGGGTTCGACTCCCACCTGAGCCACTGACAACACGTCCTCGCGGAGCAGTCCGGAGTGCTCGCCACTCTGTCAAGGTGGAGATCAGGGGTTCAAATCCCCTCGGGGACGCTTCAACAAATCGGCGCGGTACGCAATCCGGCAAAGCGGCGAAGCTCAAACCTTCGTGTTCTGTGGGTTCGACCCCCACTCGCGTCATTGACAACACCATGCGTCGGCTGGGCATTGGCGAGCCCAAGTGGCTGTAACCCACCCGCCGTCGGGCATTGGCGGTTCAACTCCGTCCCGACGCACTGACAACACGGCCCGTTCTTCTAGCGGTTCAGGATGCTGGCCCCTCAAGCCGGCGACACGGGTTCAAATCCCGTACGGGCTACTGACACAACAACATGGCCAAGTGGTGGAATCTGGTAGACACGCGACGCTCAGAACGTCGTGCCATCAGGCGTGGGAGTTCGAATCTCCCTTTGGTCACTTCGACGCTGCTCGAACCGAAGGGTTCACGGCAGAGAATCAACACGGGCACGAGCGGTAGCTCGAACAACCCGCATGTTGCGGTGCAGACGGGGCAGGTGCCCGACTGGCTTTCATAAGGCCGGAATGCCCGGATCGATACCGGGGTCTGCAACTTGAACGATGACCAGCGCGGGTGGGCCAGTGCCCATCGGGGTCTCATAAGCCTCGACGGCCGGGTGCAACCCCCGAACCCGCCACTCGATGACCAGGTACGCAAACAGGCAAAGCGGTCACGTTGAGGGCGTGGCGATTTTGTGGGTTCGACTCCCACTCTGGTCACTGCGAGTTGAGAGTTGAGTTTCCAAAGTTGAGAGCACCTTTCGTTGCGAACCAATTCGCAGCGTGGATGCTCTGGACTCTCAACACCGGACTCTGGTCAATGATCCCGTGGTCCAACGGCGACGACACCTGCGTGACATGCAGGAGACGATGGTTCAACTCCATCCGGGATCACTAATCAAGGTCTGCAGGTGTTTTGGCAGCACGCCGCTGTGGTAAGGCGGAAGGCTGGGTTCAATTCCCAGGTGGACCTCTCTACTCAAAGGGCCTGCATGCCGATGGAGGCGACTGATCCTTGCAAGATCGGTGCGATGGGTTCGACTCCCATCAGGTCCACTGACACAACACGGGCTCATGGTCCAACGGGAAGACACCGCTATGGCATGGCGGAAGTCCGGGTTCGATTCCCGGTGAGTCCACTGAATTACGGAAGGTAGCCGGATACGGTTGGCGGGACCGCACTGCTAACGCGGCTCTCCACTGGAGATGAGGGTTCGAATCCCTTGCCTTCCGCTTGATCACACAAATGGCTCGATGGTGAAACGGACATCATACCCGGCGACCTAGGCTTTGTCGGAAAACTCATCTTCCCTGGGAATTCGTGATCGGTCAGACTTTGGCTGCGGGCGAAATTTCAGGGAGGAGACCAAGGATGGTTCGGCATCGACTGACGGATGAACAATGGAAGTTGATCGGGGATATAT
>JAJDEI010000227.1 GCA_029259845.1 Planctomycetaceae bacterium
ATCATCAAGCGATCCTGCTCGGACACCTCCGCATGACCCTGCCCAGCCAACTCAAGCCAACCGAAATGTAGTGACGACTTTCACAGCCCGACCGTTACACGGCAAGCACTTACGTCAATCACTGGGGAACTTGGGTTAGCGGGGATCGTCTTGATCTCTGAGAGGTCAAGGTATCCAGCCTGAACATTCGCGACTCTGAGGTACGGGACTTCACGGACCTGTTCCCCGTTGAGCTTCCGTCCCTTGGCCACTCCGGAGACAACTTCAGCCGCTTCGCTTAAAACGGCAACCATTTGCTCCGGTTGGAGCAATTTCTTGAACGTTTCCCGAAACGCAGCCAGAGGCATGCTCCGAATCAGAGCCCGTGTTTCCTGGCGTTTGCGGCGGATGGTGTCGGCCTTGTCGAGGATGTCGGCGATCCGCTTCTGCTCCGCCAGCGACGGCAGCGGGATCCTTGTGTCCTTGATTATCCCTTGGCTTATGTTTGGTTGGCCAACGCCAACCCGTTTGCTTAACCAGAACGGAACCCTTGCTTGCAGGGCATAGAACAAGTACATGCGGTCTGCTCGACTCTCGTCGGGAATGATGTGGCACACGGCCTGGTTTGTGGCCGCTTCGATACCGAGTACGCCAATTCGTCCTACGGTAGCTCCATACAATGCAACGAGGAGTGTGTTTTGTGGTAGCAGTTTTGCTGCGGACTCATTTAGACCGGCCTCCGTGATTGTCTCTGCGGTAGACGTGATGATTCCTTCTCGCAGTTCTCCCGACTTAACCCACGGAATCGGTCCATCAAAGTATTGCGACGCCTTGGTTCGAGACGGAGTACCTCCACTTCCAGTTTCGCAAAACTCAGTGATGGCTACTTCCTGAAAGCCGCTGGTAGTTGAAGCAGTCATCTCAGCATCGCCTCCAGTTCTTCCTGGTCGTTGGCGATCTCGGCTTCCAGCTTCTTCAACGGGCCGAACATTTCCGGCAGGCGGGAATTCGTGTCACTGTTCGGTGCCACAGGTTGTCACAGCTTTCTGTCAGGACGTGTCAGAGATTGGCGCGGCGGTCGGCACGGTGTGTGCCGGTGGCCGGTTCACCATTCGATGGGATTGTGATCACCGCAGAGGACGCGGAGGCACGCAGAGCAAAGGTCGGTGTCGGCGCCCCTCTGCGGTTCTCTGCGTGCTGTGCGGTGACATGTTGCTGTTCATCCCGGCATCGCCTCCCGTTCTGGCAGGCCGTGGGCGAGTTGGCCCCACGGCTGACGACTGCTCAACGGTTTTGTTCATCCGTGAATGGCCAGACCTGTCGGTGTGAGTTCAACACAATCGGACTGTTAGAACGCGGTTTCCAGGTTGGGCAGCAGGGACTCGAACAGGGCCAGCAGATCGCTGTTGGAGACGTTGCCCACGGTCACCCACAGCAGCCGCGGGGGCGCGCCGTTCACCAGAAAGGAGTCCAGAAAATCGCGGTCCTTGCTGATCAGGATGCGGCCTTCTTCCGCCGCGATGCGATTGATCTCTGCGTCTGTGGTGCGGTTGGCTGCGGTCAGGTCCAGCGTATGCCGGGCGTCGTGACCGAGGGAGTTGAGCCGTTCGGCCAGCCGGCGCGGCAATTGGGCGTCGACCAGCCAGTTCACGCGGTCACCTTTGTCGCCGTTTTCACGTCACTCAGTTGGGCTGCGTATTGTAAACAGGCCCGGATGTCCGCTTCCTCGAGATCCGGGTAGTCCGCCAGAATCTCCTGGTGGGCCATGCCTGAAGCTAAGAGTTCAAGGACCATCGTCACCGGATACCGCAGCCCGCGAATGCAGGGTTTGCCGTGGCAAATTTGGGGATCAATGGTAATCCGTGGAGTGGTGTTCATGGTGCCTCCCAAAGGAAAATGTGGCCTGTATGATCTGTATCAGGAATCGAGCATCGCTTCCAGTTCTTCCAGGTCGTGAGCGATCTCTGTCTCCAACTTCTTGAGCCGCTTGAGTATCACCTTGGGTGGGTCATACTCGACTTCTTCGTGGATGATCTCCTTGTAGCGGTTGATTGACAGGTCGTAGGCGTTGTCGGCGATCTCCTGCTTGGGGACGAAGAACGCCTTGGCGGTGCGGTCGGTGTCTTTCTTGGGGTTCCGTTTGGCCCAACGTTTCCGGACGTCGGGCAGGTCGTTGGCTTTGACCGGGTCGCGTTTGTCGTCCAGGCTGAAGCCGTCGGTCTGGACGTCGTAGAACCAGACGTCGGTCGTGCGTCCGTCCTTGGTGAAGAACAGGATGGCCGTGCTGACGCCGGCGTACGGCTTAAACACACCCGCCGGCAGTTTGACGACCGCTTCCAACTGATGCTGTTCGACCAGCATCTCCCGCAGCGCCTTGTGGGCCTTCGAAGATCCGAACAGGACGCCGTCCGGAACGATCACGGCGCAGCGGCCTCCCTGCTTGAGCATCCGCAGCATGAGCACGATGAACAGCAGTTCGGTCTTTTTGGTTTTGACCTTGCCGGTGAGGGACGAATGCACGTCGGAGTAGTCGAGCGAGCCTTTGAACGGCGGGTTGGCCATGATCAGGTCGAAAGCATCTGTGGCCATCTTCGGGAACTTGTCGGGGAAGTTGTTGCTGAGCGTGTCCTGATAGTGGATGTCGGGCGTGTCGACGCCGTGCAGCATGAGGTTCATGGCGGCGATGCGAAGCATGGTGACGTCGAAGTCGAACCCATGAAACATGCCGCTCTGGATGTGCTTCCACTGAGACGGCGTGATCAGGTCGCCGGTGTAGGCGACGTCTTCCTGGCCGTTGACTTGGCTCACCACCCGGCCGTCTTCGGAAGTGAAGCGTTCCCGCAAGGCTTCCATGAAGCTGACCAGAAACCCGCCGGTGCCGCAGGCCGGGTCGGCGACGTTCCAGGTGACCGCTTCATCCTCGTTGCCGTCGAGCATCAGGTCGACCATCAGGCGAATGATGTGCCGTGGCGTGCGGAACTGTCCGTTGATGCCGGCCGTGGTCAGCTTGCTGAGCAGGTACTCGTACAGGTCGCCCTTGGTGTCGCCCTGAGTGAGCGGGAGTTCGTCGATCATGTTGACGGCGGAGACCAGCAGGCTCGGCTTCTGGATCATCAGCGCGGCATCTTGCATGTACTCGGCGAACGTGTTCTTGGGATCGTCCGGGTTCTTGTTCCCATTGCTGCCCAGATTGCGGAAGTGGGGGAACAGTTCATCGCGGATGACCTTTAGCATTTCGTCGCCGCCGCGATGCTTGAACTGCGACCACCGCATGTATTGCTGCTTCGGCGTGAAGAAGACGCCGGGGAATTTCCGGCGTTTGCCGCGGTTGATGCGGTCGAACTTCTTTTCCTCGGTGCTCTCCCGCATGTCGAGCAGCCTCGCGAACATGAGGAACGAGATCTGTTCGATGACGGTCAGGGGATTGGTGATCCCGCCCGTCCAGAACTCTTCCCAGAGCTTGTCAATGCGGCTGCGGAGTGGTCCGGTGATCATGCTTTAAGCGTCCTCGCTTCCCTGCGGCTGAAACGTGTTAATGATGTCCAGCAGTTCGTCGACCAGCGGCCCCTCGAAGAGCCCGTCCGGACCGTCGTTGTGGAGGGTTGTAAAGGGCGGTTCGTAGAGCTGTGCGATTTCGATCGAACCGTACTTGGCAATATGGTTCTGGAGCAGATCCAGAAATTTGATTTGATACGAGGCCAGGTTGGGGTGTGCCTGTACGAACGCCGTAAAACGTTTGTGGACCGCTTGGGCATCCATGCCGATGATGCCGCGGATCGCCTGGTCCAGCCCGCCGGCCTGCGGGAAGTACTCCGCGAGATCATGCAGGTCGAGACCCGGTTCCTGCGTCAAGACCAGTGAGCAAAGGTCTTCGAGGTCTTTCTCGCTGACCGCTTCGCCCTGTTTGATTTTTTGCAGTGTGTCGCTCTTGTCGATGATCGCCTGCAGGACGTTGTCGACTCGATTGCGATAGGCGGCCATGTCAAGGCCGGCCAGTTTATCGAGCTTGACCATGTGCCGCTTGCGTTCGATCTGGGATTCGTCCTCCTTGACGTCGATGACCTTTGGCGCAAGGGGTTGCGGGTCGTCGTACTTGCGGAACTGGATGATGCCTCGCAGTTCGTTGCGGACCTCTTCCAGTTCATGCACCGTCACTTCGTTCCAGAACTCGGTGCTTTTGACCCTTTCGATGACCGGCAGCTTGACCTTCACCTGGCTGAGGTTGATTCGCAGGCTGTTGACGATGACGACGATCTCGTCGCGATAGTCGTCGAACCTGGCGGAGCTGCGGATGAGTTCGATCTGTGCTCGTGCGATGAGCCGGTCGAACTTCCAGGCTTCCTCATGGCGTGTGATGTCCACCCACTGCATGAGCGGTGCGATGTCCTGCCTGAGCGTTGCCTTGGTGGCTGCGGAAAAGTCTCTCAGCGTCTCCTCACGCTGGCAGGATTGGACCTGCTTCCACTTCTCTCTGATGGCAATGCTCATGGTGGGCAGTGACGCAATGTCCTTTCCGATCAACGTGACGGCGAGGTCGAAGGCGTCGCCTTTCTGCTTTTCGAGGGCTGTTTCCGCCAGGTTGAGCCGGGCTGCGAAGACAGTTTCCGGTAGCGATTTCGTGCGAGTCGACTCGGCCTTCTTGTAGCCCTGTTCAAATCGTTCGAAGTTGCCCCAGTGGTCGAAGATCTGGAAGTGTGTTTTGTCCTGGCCTGGGTCAAACAGATTGGGACAAAGCCGCGTTCCACGTCCGATCATTTGCCAGAACTTGACGTACGAGTAGACCGGCTTGGCGAACACTAGATTGAGGCACTCGGGAACATCGACGCCCGTGTCGAGCATGTCTACGGAAATCGCGACGGTCAGGTCCGGGTTGTTACCGACGCCCTTGAAGTCATCGATCAGTGATTCAGCCCGTGGGTCGTCGCTGACGATCGTCTGGCAGAAATTTCCGCCGTACTGCGGGTACATTTCATTGAAGAGCTCTTCCATCAACCGAGCATGCTTGATGCTGCGGGCGAAGATGATGGTCTTTCCGATCCGGCTGGAGTCGGCCACACGGATGCCGTTGTCCATCAGATTCCGCAGAATGTGACGGTTGGTGTCCTTGTTGTAGACGATCTTGTCGACTTCCACTCGCTCGAATTCAACCGCTTCCGGTACCTCTTCGTCTTCTTCCAACTGCCGGCGTTGCTCAGCAGTCATCTCCGAATATTTGATGCCGGATCGGAGGAACTGCGTGGTGTGAATATCGACCTCGAAGGGAACCAGGTACGGCGGGTTGTGGTTGATCGCTTCTTCGTAGGTGTAGTTGACTGTCGGGTCTTGTTCCTCGCACTGAAATATCTTGACGGTGTTCCGTGCCACGAAGTCGACCGGCGTCGCAGTCAGGCCAATCTGGTAACAGTCGAAATATTCGAACAGTTGCCGATAGCGGTTGTAGAGGCTCCGGTGTGATTCATCGGCAATGATCAGGTCGAAGAAGCCCACGTCGAAGGATTCGAAGACCCTCATCATGGCCGGATAGGTCGAGAGGTAGATGCGGTGGTCTGTGTCGCCGGCCGATGTTCCCGTCACGTAAGTTCGGGGTTCGGATGGCAGGAACTCTTTGAAGGCGTTGTTGGCTTGTTTCCGCAGTTCACGGCGATCGCACAAGAAAAGGACTCGCTTGGCCCAGCCGGCACGAATCATCGCGTCGGATAGACTGATGGCAACGCGAGTTTTGCCAGTCCCGGTCGCCTGGACGATCAGAGCCTTGCGTTTCTTCTCTGCAAACTTCTCCACGACTCGTCGGACTGCCTCAATCTGGTACATTCGCCCGGCGATTGCTGGATTCGGGCTAATCTTGGAAACGGGCTGCTTTTCCGTTCGCTGGAAGATCAGGTGCTGAAGGCTGTCCTTGGAGTAGAAGCCGTAGAGTTTCCGCCACGGCTCGCCAGCCGCATCGTTCCAGACCCACAGATCGTATCCGTTGGTGTAGAAGATGACCGGTCGCTGTCCGTGATCTTTCTCCAGACCATCCGCGTAAAGTCTGGCCTGTGTGCGTCCCTTCTGAGGATCTTCCGACGTCTTCTTGGCCTCGATAACTGCCAGCGGTTTGCCGTTGTCGTCTAGCAAAACGTAATCCGCCGCTCCTTCACCCGAATCGGTTGGCTGGTGCGGGACGGGATACTCCTTTTTGACTTCATCTGTGTCTGCCGAACCCTTGGCGACGTTCCATCCCTCGTCAGCCAGCATCTGATCGATGAGAGAGGTGCGCGTCTCGGCTTCGCTGAAGGAGCGCGGATCGACCGCCTGAAGTGCGTTCTTCGCCCTGAGCGCGGCATCGAGAGCAGCGCGGCGTTCTTCGACCGTTGCTTCGGCTTGCTCGGCTCGCGATCGCTCCTGTTCCAAGTCAGCGAGTCGCTTCTGCATCTGGGCCTCTTGGGCCGAGATGCGTTCCAAGATGGCCCGCTTCTCTTTGCGTTGAATGGCTGCTTCAACTCCGCCTTTAGGGGGATCGACAAAAGCGGGGCAATCCTCGACCTTGCCATCAGCGTACGTGACATACAACCAGCGGCTGACATTGTGGGCTTCGCGAATCAATCGCAAGGCCGATGTCGTATTGCCGGAATTGCCGTGAATCGACTTGTTGCCTTCCTTTCGAAGTGCGTGCAGTTTCGAGAGGACCACCTCCGGGACGACGTCCCGGAACGGCTGGTTAGCCAACAGGTCGTTCAGACTCGCCTGGTATGGTTTCGGCAGACGCCGGTCATGGTGAATCCACTCGACCACCTGTTCGCAAAACATCCTCAGCTTGGCAATGGCTCCCACAGGATCAATCTGCGCGTACGTCTCAGCAAAACCGCCAAGCCCAGCGAGCTCTGGCCACTTCGACCTGAGGAATTCGAAGTTGATCGATTTCAAGGTGAATTCGTCCCGACACATGCAAGATCAAGAACGCAATTGCCATGCCATTCGGGCAAGGTCAGGATGTTCGCCGATTTTTTGCTGGGCCGCTTTTCAATCAGCGGTTGGAAACTGCCAACCGTTTCAACTGGGCATCGAGTGTCTGGTAGTTTGCGATTCCGAGCAGCTGGGCCGCCCGTTTCTTGACTCCACGCGATTCATCCATCGCACGCTCTAAGTACTGCCGCTGGACGTCTTCCAGCAGTTCCTGCAAGCAGAATCCGTCGCCCAATGGACGGTCGACAACCGAATTGCGATTTTGCCCCGGTACGTCCGCAATCGCCGCCTTGATATCCACAACTCCGATCGATCCATCCGCCATTACCGCCGCTTCCACCAGTGTGTTGCGAAGCTGACGGACGTTCCCCGGCCAACGACACGAGCGTACAAATCGTTTTGCAGAGTCAGAAATCGATTTGTCCACGTACCCCGGTTCCTGGCTGCGGAACTCGGAATTGATTTCGTCGAGTAGAGCGTCCACCAAGGCCGAGATATCGGTTTTCCGATCACGCAATGGTGGCAGTTTTAGTTTGATTACGGCCAGTCGGTAGAATAGGTCTTCACGGAAACGCCCCGCATTGATCTCACCGATGAGATCTTCATTGGTCGCAGCGATGATGCGCACATCGCTGTGAACCGTGACATCCCCACCGACCGGTGTAAACTCTCGATAGCAAGGTCCTTTTCCCGGCGGCGGTTGTAACACGCGCAGCAGTTTTGCCTGCATGTCCGCAGGGCATTCGCCGATCTCGTCGAGAAAGATCGTTCCGCCATGAGCCTGCTGGAATGCACCGGGGCGATCCTTGGTGGCCCCCGTGAAAGCCCCCTTCAGGTGGCCGAATAGTTTGGATGCCAGTAGTGTCTGCGGAATCGCGGCGCAGTTGATGGGAACGTATTGTCCTTCCTTACGGCGGCTGGCGTCGTGAATCGCGCGAGCGAACATTTCCTTACCCGTGCCGCTCTCGCCAAGGATCAGTATCGGCACATCCCGCAGGGCCGCCTTTTCAGCCCGACCGGCAGCGAGCCGCAGCACTCTGCTGTTGCCCACGATCTGTTCGAAGCCTCGAATCTCACCTGGACTCTTGGCTGCCAAGTGCTGCAAACTCGAATCCGGAGAACTCGCTAATTCGGGAACGAAGCTGGCAATGACATCATACGGAACCTCTGTTTTCCACGCCTGTTCACCGTGCGACTGGTAAAAAATGACGTCGTGGCGGCTCTTACCGACCAGAATCCATGTCGCAGCCATGGCCGGTGTGCCAGGACTCAAATAGAACGCCAGTTCTGTTCCTGAGGTGTCTCCGAGAGTGTTGAGCGTCCCGTTGACAGCAGCGAAGATGCCGACGTAATCCGTCGGGTCATCAAGCTGCACCATGTGAATCGTGGGCGATCCGCCCAACCACTTTGAAAACAACCTATTCAGAAACGCGGCGTAGTTGCTCAACAGATGAACGGTCTGAAACGACTCCTGTTCCAAAAGGGTTCGTATCGGACCATTCTGCTTCTTGAGCACCCCGCCAAACTTCAATGCTTCGCAGACGCGATTCTGTTGTGACAGCTCAAGATCAGCGGCCATTGACAACAGGTCGGTCGTGCCGATCCAACTCAAGAGGATTCTTCGCGCCGGCATCGGGTGCAATTCTATTTGTCAGGAAACAAAATTGATTGTACATGAAATATGCCGACCGTACGATTCTCAGTACCGCAGTTGGTGAAGATGACCGCTTCAACTCATGTTAGACTGAGATTCGCTCGACGATGTTACGAGTCACACGTCGATGACGACGGTCGTAGAGTCGCGTCGTCCGAGGATCGCTGTGACCTGCGAGGTTTTGGACGGATTCAAGTGGGACGTTTTGGCTGAGCAAATCAGTTAGGGCACAGACTCGCAGCGAGTGAGGGGACAGCCGTTGCGGCAGATCCGCATCCCGCAACCGGCGTTTGACCATACGGGCCATGTCGATCGACGTCATGCCGCTTGCTGTCAGTTGCTTGGTCCGTCGGATCGTCGTCCGGAACAAGGGTGTCGCCTCCTCGTCATCTTGGATTCCCGCTGTGCGAAGATAGTCGGAGATCATTCCTCGCAGATCGTGGCGGACGGGGATCTCACGTGACTTGCCGGCCTTTTCGGCGAATCGCAGGCAATACTGAGAGTCGGTGTCGTAGAAATCGGCCCGACTTAACTGGGCCACCGCCCCGACACGGGCGGCCGTGTAAACCAAGATGCCGATAATGGCCCGGTCGCGCAGGCCGACGACGTGTGATGTGTCAATCGACGCCAGCAACTGCCGAGCTTGCGGCACGGTCATTTCGGGCGTCTTGCCCTCGATGACTTGATAACGTTCACCTCGAACCGAAGCGGCCGGATTGAGCACGATGACATGACGGGTCACCAACTCGTCGAAGAAGTGCCGCAGTGCGGCCAGGTGCAGATTCTTCGTGGCCGGCGCATAGGCCAGACCGTCGAAGTACTGGCCGACATGGGCAGGAGTCACGCGGACGAGATCGACATGGCGTGACTGGCACCAGGACAAGAACTGGTTGACGGCGTGACGATAATTGCGACGAGTGTAGAGATTGCGGAGCTTGCCGTAGATGAACTCGTCCCATGCGAACTGGGCGGCCGGGCCGCATTCCGCGACCAAGGCCGGCGGTGTGTCCGCATCCGACTTGAGGCTCAAAGCCGGTTTCGAGACGACCATCAACTCGGTCGTTCGATGATTGTTCCTATCGTTGGCCATACCGAGCGAACTGTTGATGCGCCTCCTGTCTGTTGCCGTAATGTAATACTCCCCTGATGCCTCATTCCGACGACGACCGAACAGGCATTCGGTTCACACACGGACCTGGTCGCGAATACCGGATCGGTGACGATTCCGTAAGGCGACCGGTAGAAGCAGACAAGATCCTTTGTGAATCATTACCTCCATGCTGCCTACTTACCATGATGGGGCTGCGTGTGGCAATCAGCGATTCCCGATTTGCTATGCCAAGGAATGGCATGAGCCGGCATGCGATGGCATCAGCACTCCATGAATGGTTGGGGCTGCGAATTGCACGCTTGCAGAGTCAACGAAGACGTCGGCATGACCAGCAGTTGCCTGGGGCACGGTCGCAGATCGTTCCGAAAAGTCATCCAGGGGGCATGGGGACATCGGGCGATTGAAGCGAGAATCGCACACACTGCGAGAGAGGTCCGGTGGTGTTTGAACTCCTTGGTTGGGAACCTCTCTCGGCAGCGAACACACGGTTCACTGTTGGCAATCCGTCAGAACGAATCGTCGTTCGTCTGGCCGCCGTCTTTACTGCCACCATTCTCGTCGTTGCGATTCGATGACGCGGCCGTAGTTTGATCGAAAATCCACGAGTGACACCGATCGAGCACCTTGGCCACCAGCGGCAAGTCATCGCGGCCGAACGAGCTGGAGTCTTTCCAGTTGTCGCCGTCCTTGTACAGCCTGCTCACCGTCACGTTGTGGCGGGTGCCGTTTTGGGTTTCGTTCTCCCAGATGGCCGCCCGGATCCGGCCCAGACGGATTTCTTGCACGGGGCCAGTTTTCGTATCGCTTTTTGGCATGGATCTGTCCTTTCATTGAACAGAAGTCAAACGGAAGTCGGAACGGTCAGTCGGCGGACATTGCCGCAGAACTGTCCGGCTCCAACGGGGGAATCCCGAACACACGTCGGGCTTCCTGGCAGTCGTCGCTGCCTGCCTCAAACAGCACGCAGACGACGGGTCGCGTGGGGTAGATGCCGCAGCGGTTCTCACCATCCAGGAACGGGCAAGCCCGATTCGTCAGACAGTTGAGGTACCCGACTTCGCCATCCAGTCCCGGTTCGCGCAGCGGCTGCATCTGTGCGCCGATACGTGGGTCACGCAGCAAATCCACTTCGTACACCTCAACGAGTTTCGTGCGACAGCAGGCTCCACAGCCGTCGCAGGTGAAGCAGTCGCTCATAGTCTGACCTCCTCAAAATCGGCATCGAAGCGGCGGGAATGCGAATAGTCGACGTCCCCCGCCCGGTCGACGAGATACTCGGTGATCTCATCGGCAAACTCGGCCCGGTTTCGATGCTGGTCCCAGTCGAACAACTCGTCCGCCATGCGGGCGGCTGCTTCGTAGGAGGGCGCTTCCAATTCGCCGTACGTAATCCGCACCGTGGCGTACAGATGCACCGTGTAGCGCTGCAGATGCAGTTCGTGCTGCCAAACGAGGTCCAGCTCGCTCATTTTCTGCCGGGCCGCGTCGTCGTCGGGATACCGCTGGCACTGATCGCAGCGTTCGACCTTGGCGTCCGGCCGCAGCCGGCCGTTTTCCAAGTGGGCGATCACGCCGGGCACTCCGCAATGGAAGTATCCCGGCAATTTGCACTCATACGGCGCCAGCGGCTCAGGCAGTTTGGCCTGGTCCGGATCGAAAGGCGCCAACCGCCGCGCATCGTCCGGCAGCGGCGGTCCCTCAAACACGGACCATTCGCCGTAAAATCGGCCGGCGTAATAGACCAGCCCCTGGGCGAAATAGAGCGTGAACGCGTCCTTTGCTCCCAGTTCGATCCGATCGTGCTGGTGGACGTTCACGAACGGAACCGGTCCGAAGATCGGTCCGTGCTGTGAACCTGCCTCCTCTTCATCAGCGGGCGGCTCGAACGGATTCGACCGCGCCGACATCAAGCTCAGGTAGGGCATGCGTCACCCCCTTCCGGTTTGAGGGATGCGAACGCCGCACGCAGCCGAGCTTGCTGTTCCTCTTCTCGCCGCCGGCAGTCGGGGCAGAGTCCCAGGAAGTTCTCGGAGCAGCCCTGTGGGTCAAACTCGATCTGCGTCCAGCCCTCCTGGACGGCGTCTTCATAGCTGTCGGGGGAGTCGGTATCACACTCGGCACACGAGAGCGTGAACGGCACGTCCCGTGGAATTGCGTGACTCATAATCGTTCCTTTCTGTCAGAACCAAACGAAAGGAGCCCGGAGCGAACGGGGAGCGCCCAGCGGCACACCCACTGCTCGCTGCCGGGACTCCACCCTTGGAATCAATACTCTGCACGGTCATCGTCGGTCATCTGCAACACATGGTCACAGACGGCATAGGCGATCACCTGCTGCAGCGGATGGCCTTGCGGAAGCTGAGGCAACGTCTGCGGCCAGAAGCCGCCCGTGCGCATCCACTCCGCCAACGTCTCGGCCGCGTCAATCGCGGCCGGCCAATCAGGCCCAGCGAGGGCGTCCAACAATTGGGTCCAGCAAGCCTGCGGGTCCATCATCAGAGCGCCAAGCTCATCAGCCGCCCGATCTTCACGTCCAGCTCGGCACGGTCGCCCGCGTAGCGGACGCTCTGGCTGAGCTTCGTGAGCGCATCGACCATCGCAAAAATGGTGAACGCGCCCTGACGCCGGGCGATGTCGAGCGCTTCATGGATGAGGTGCCGCGGGATGTGGTGAGACGAAAGCACCTTTGTCACCTCGTCCGCATCATGGCCGAGCCGTTCGGTCATCGCGTGCTGCATGATCCGCGCAAATCCGTCACGACGCTCGTCACGATACTTGACGAGTGTCTCGATCATGCGTCGGATCTCATCCAGCCCCTCCCGCACACCAGCGGTGTGCTGGCGGCTGAACTCGGTCACTGCGGTCGCATCCCACACCAGGTGGTTCTGGCACACTTTTTGAAACCAGAACGTCTGACAGCCGAGCGAGCGTTTGCCCACTTCGCTGTTGTAGACGAAGAATCCTGGCGCAAACGCTTCGCCGTTGATCTCCGTCCAGCCGCCCGAATCGATGAGAAACGCGAACAGGTCCTGCTCACCGCAGTACAGCCCGGTGTGGACCCCATCGGCCGCTTTCTGCGGCGGCGTGAAGTCGGACGCAAACTCCTGCACGACGTCGAGCAACTCGGCGTTCCACAGCCGCGTGTAGGCCACGCCGTGCACCGAACGGACGATGTCATCCGTCTGCAGCAACTGCAATGGCTTACCCGAGCGGGGCAGCGTTTCTTCCAGCACCTTGCTGGCCGTCTTGGCCGTCAGCCGATTGACGGTGCCTTTCTGCACGCCGGCCATCCCACACAACTGCGAGAAGGACCAGTCGTTGAGCTTCAGCTCGGAACCGTCCTCGCAGACACACAGCGTCATGTCGTGCGTGAGCATGACGTCCCGGGGTTGTTCCCACAGATCGTGGGAGTTTTCCCGTTGTCGGCGGCAGGAGTCGTACAGGGTCTCGAACGAATCAAAGCATTCGTCCGGCAATCTTTTGAACAGTTCGTCATGGGCCGCCGTCAACGTTGTCATGTCTGCCTCTTTGAGTAATCGAACCACAAGTGAATTGGTCCGGCTCACACAGCCGGGCCACCGATTACCCCCACAAGGGCAACCGACAACCCGGCCGTTAGGCAGGCTTAGCAACGTACGGGATTCCTCTGAAAAACCTGAAACACCACCGGCCTCTCCACCCAACCCGCAGCATGATGAGGTCGAGTCAAGAGGCGGTGAACACGGTCTTCCCGATGACAGTCATGGGAAAGAACATCCGAACCGGGAATGACTGGCCCAACTCGAAGCTGCCCCTGAGATGTGATGTGATCCCTATCACAAAAAGCAGGAGTTGTCACAGGGGAGCCCGCAAGACGAGAGCGGCTGATGTCGCGCCACATCGCCAGCGGTGCGTGGTTCAGGACGGCCGATTCGCAAAGAGACACGGAGCACGTCAGTACCGCTTGTCAAATTCGCGTGCCGTTTCGGGAAACTGCTGTTTCCAGTCGCCCATCACTTCGGAGGGCCACACATCGGTTCGTCCCGCGAAAGGGATACCCTTCTGCTCCAGGTTGAGATGACCGCGGAACTTTTTCAGCCGCTGATCAGCCTCATCGTTTCCGCCGAGCAGGATGCCCCGCATGCTCCAATGCAGCGCGTGATGGGAATAGCGATGGTAGCCGTTCAAATGACGTTCGTCGGCGGGCAACTCCAAGGTGACGCCGTACTCGTACAACATCCCCAACAAAGCGCAGCCGTGGGGATCGTTCCGATCGGCGGCACGTTTGGCCGTCCGAAAGGCCTGTTGTTCATCCTGCTCATAAGGCCCGCTGCCATCCAACTGCCACAGCGCCTTATAAGGCCATCGCCTGCGAATGCCCGCGATCGGCGGCCCGATCGACAAACGTGCGGGCCCGTGTGGGATCAGGCTGATAGCCCAGACCGTGTTCGTCTTTGACGAGAAGCCTGCCGAGCGCAAAACACGCATCTGGATAGCCTTGGTTGGCGGAGAGTTCCAGCCAGCGGCGGGCCGACTGCGGATTCTTCGGCAGATTCAAGAAATTCGTTTGGTAGTACGGCAAATGGCCCAATTCCGACGCAAGCGCCGCTTGGGCGCGCTGCTGGCCGCGGGAGGCCGCTTCGCGCAAGAAAGCTTCTGCCTTGGGGAGATCTCGTGGTGGCAGCCCCGGCTCTCCGGTCGCATACGCGACATAGAGCGTGAATCCAGAGAACGCATCCCCCGCTTCGTAAGCTTTCTGATAGTAGTGCGCGGCGCTGGCGAAATCGGTAGGGAAGCCGAGCCCCTGACCATATGCGCCTGAGAAATGCTGGGCGAGCAGGATGGCAGCCTGCGGAACCTCGTCGGCCAGCGGCTGGAGCATCGTGCGGGCCGCCAGGATGTCCTCGCGGGTGAGACCGTGGACCATCAACTGGTAAGCAGCGGCGTGTGTTCCCAGTGCAAAGCCTTTGTCATGGCTCAGGCGGAACAGCTGTACGGCTGTCTGTTTGTTGATCGACACACCGAGTCCCCGCGAATAGCAGCGTCCCATGACCCACTCTCCCAAGCCGGGGGGCTGGGCCACGTTCAGCGTCGCCTGGGCCCAGTGATAGGCGGCGGCAGGGTCCGGGCGTGCTTGCGCTTCTCCTAACCCCTTGGCGTAACAGACATGCAGGGCCGCCATGGCCAGTGCATCGCCCCACGCGGCATTTTCGTGAAAACGGCTGCGCAAATCTTGCCAACGCTGAGTCTCCTGCACAGCGCGATCGCCATACCAGTACGAGGGAGCGACGGTGGCGGCAATGAGTTGGGTCAACGTGGTCTGGCGATCGGCCCGTTCTCGAACGCGGTCGGCGACCCCGCGCAGCGCGCCGAGTTGGCTCAGCGTCACGTCGATGCGGTCGGAGTTTCGTAGCGGCCGATCCGTGCCGGCCGTGATGGCATCGACTTGGGCACGCACCGCTCGCACTTCCGTCTGGGTGACCGTCAGCGGAAAGAACAGAAACTCGCCGTCCCCCTCGCCCACGTGGCTCATTTGTGGTGTCTGGTTCCCCTGAGTGACTTGCCCCACCTGTCGGCGCAGTGTTTGAAACAGATCCGTGACCGTCAGCACCTGGGCATCGCGACTGCACTGGTTCAACTGTTCTCGCAGGGTCGGCGTGAAGAAACCTCCGATGGCCGATTCATTCTGAGTGGTGGCTGCCAGCACGGTCCGCGACGTGCCGGCCAGCAGATTGTACAGCTCGGGCGAGGAGGCTCCTCCGCGTTTGGTGAGGAACCCGCTACAGCACGTATCGGCGATGACCAGCACATGCTGAGCCGGAAGCTGATTCAGGCGGTCGACCAACCACCGCATGCTCACCGCTTCCTCCTGCCACTGTGCGGGAGTGTGGGCCGTCGGATTCGTCAGACTGAGATCCGAATCCTGGAGCAACAGATAGCCGACCCGCCGCCGCACGGGAGGCGTCTCGTCGGTGGCGACATAGTCGATGACGTGCCCGTGTGAAGCGATGTACAGAATGACGGCTTCGTCTGCACTCGTCTCCTTCTGCAATTCATCGAGCTTGGCTTGGAATGCCGCTTTGGTGGCCCGAGGGCCGATGAGCACCTCGCTCTGGAATCCGAATTTGTCGGTCAGCACTGCAGCGACCTGCTGTGCGTCCGCCTCGGCCTGGGACAGGCGTTCGATGCTCGGTGACTCAAAGTCGTCGACGCCGACGGCTAGCACGCGGACGTTGTGATAGAAGTGCGGTCGGCTCGCGGGCTGGTCGAATGCGCTGGCTGTCGGCACGAATTGGCCACAGCACAAAACCAACCCGATCATGAGCGACAAACGAGGGAAGGAATTCATGAGTGGTCTCCCGTCAGAGAATGATCGTATTATTGCGTCTGTTCGACGGACATCGAACCGGAGGCAATCCGGCGATGCCCCTTGTTGATGAGCGTCTCCTGGATTCGCTGGAGCAGATCATCCACATCGTCGGGCGAATACCGAGGGGCCGTGGGAGCGTCCAGTTCCCGGCGGAGCGCTTCGGCGGCCGGAGTCGGTGTCACGATGAACACAGCGCGCGTCGTATCCGCTCGCAAGGGCACGGCAGCGGAGGCCCCTCCGGCAGGTACGGGGATGTCGGCGCCCCCCGAGACCGGGATCAGCTGCTGTTTGCGGTCTGGCGCCAGGCCGATGACCGTTGCAAACCCGGCGAATGGTGACGAGACAGTGACGCTCGGTTGGGGCTGACCGCCACGGGGCGGACCAAAGGTCACCGTCGCGTCCGCGGCCAACAGTTGCAGTTGATCGACCGGGACACCGCGGCCGAAGACGAGCCAGCCGAGCAGCACCCCGATCAGGAGTGACGCGGCAATTCCGGTTAGTCGTGCCGTCCCTACGAACCGGAAGTTGCGGTTGGGGGTTTTGCTGGAAACCGGCGACTCGGGGGAAAGGGAAGTCCCTGTCGTTTCGGGCTGCGGTGGGCAAAGCCACTCCCACTCCAATCCGAACGGATCGGGATCGGATTGCCACTCGACCGAGGAGGCCGTTGAATCGAGATCATCGGCAGCCGCTGCGACTCGCGCATCGAAATCCAGGCTGCCCAGGAACTGCTTCAACTCATCCAAAGGTTTCGTCATCGAAAAAGTCCCACTTCACATGATGGAGTGCGATGCGAAACACCAAGTAGGTTTCCAGCCAGTTGATGACCGCGATCCGCAGTTCCCTTCGCGTCCTTGGAGGCC
Source organism: Planctomycetaceae bacterium (assembly GCA_029259845.1). Taxonomy (GTDB): domain Bacteria; phylum Planctomycetota; class Planctomycetia; order Planctomycetales; family Planctomycetaceae; genus JAHBXU01. The sequence continues at coordinate 16,896 of JAJDEI010000227.1, forward strand.
TCTTTTTGTGATCTCGCCTGATGAGTAACGGTGGGCGTTGCTCGCAGGTCTTTCACGGACGGATCGTCGGCCATCCATTTGCGGACCTGGACGGTAATCTTCCGGAAAACTTGCTCGGCAAGTTTTGTGCGTTCCAAGCCAAAGTTCGAATCGTAAAGTCGGGGCGCCGTTTCGTCCCTTGCAAAGAGATGCACGGCCTGAAACTGGGCGCGTGTCAGCTCTGTCAAGTCGTCCTTGAGAAAGTCCAACCGGATGCGGCGCATGGTGCGGACGGCGATTTCGTACACCGCTTGGTCGAGGCTGAGGCCGATGTCCGGCAGTCCGGATCGGATCGCCAGCAGTGCCATCAGCAGCTTGTCTCCCGACGGCGTCCGTTGACCTTCGCGCCAGTGACTGAGATTGGAACGGTTGATGGCGATCATCTTCGCAAAACCGGTCTGGGTCCAATCCGGATGTTCCTCGACATACGTGACCAGCCGGTCGGCGACGAGTGCGACAGTGGACTGACTGAACGCCTTGCCGATAACGTTCGCGGCAAACGACGGCAAACCTTTGGCAGACTCCTCCTGGCAGCGCTCGTTGATGACAGCCGACGCCATCCCGTTCCATGGCTCCAAGTGCTGGGGCAGCAATCGCAGCGCTGAGGAATGGCCAGGCGATGAGGTCATGAGCGTGGACCGGAGGAGAATTATGTGGTGGCCAACGTAAACGACGTCTCGCGGAAGTACCAGTCCGGACGAACCGAAGCGGGGCGGGAGGATTCGGCGGCGAGGCAGAATCCTGAGGGGACGTCGGGCGGCTGCAGGGACCAGGGGTCGATGCAGCCGCCGTGTGGACTTCCTTAACCGTGACCTTAATCAGTCGACGGCGCTCGAAGCCATTCCCATCCCAAACCAAACGGGTCGGGATCATCGACCCAGTCAACAGGCGGAACAGTACCGTTCAGTTCGTTGACCGCTTCCTCGACACGTGCGTCGAACTCGGGTCCCAGTTCCGTCAAGAATCGTTTGAACTCATCGAGTGGACTCCCTTGTGTCGACGCGGGCGTCTTTTCAGTCCCCATGCCGCAACCTCCTCTCGTGCAACCTTCAACAGCCCCCAGCCCCATGCCGCCGAAACACGGGCACAGCTGCAGTGGACGCGAGGCGTCCAGTCGTTGGCAATTGCAGAGTGCCACAAACGGACACTCCTTGCAAAGTGTCGCCGTGGATTGTCAGGGCCTGGCAAGCGGAGACGGCCCGAGTGGTCTAGCAATCGTAGGGGGGGATGAGCCAGCGGTCGGAGGAGCCCGACAACGGAGGGCGGCTCATGCCAACGACATCCCGCAAGCGAAGCCTGACAAGGCCTCTGAGGCCGGCCGTAGCGCCTGCGCCACTGTCGCGCGGGCGCTACGCCGTTGGGCCTCTCAGTTCGCACGGTGAGGGCTAGATTGGCTGCCATGACGCGTCGGAGCGTGTCAGGAAGTGAATCGCCCTTTCACCCGTTTCAGGAGTTTCGACCATGACAGCCATCGCCACACAACCTGCCAGTCAGCATGCCTACCTCACCAAGTCGGCCGAACGCCAATTGGAATCACTGCCCTCCACGAAACAACGGGCCGTCTGCCGGGCACTGGCCGAACCAGTGCAGGCCTGGCGGGTCGAAAAACTCTGTGGGTTCCGCAGCAGTGACGTATGGCGGCTGCGGATCGCCGGTGATGGCGCCCTGCGAGCCGTGTATCGGGTGGTCAACTCTGCCTGTTACGTCGTGTTCGTGGGTGAGCACAGACAGTATGAGCGATTCCTGCGGGCTTGGCGAGGCCGAGTCTGCGGCCAAGTGATTCCTGTTGGGGAATCGGAGGTCGTGACGAAAATCCTGAACCCGCAGTCGACGCCAAACGGCGCGTCCACCGCCATCGCGCGGCAGACGACCAATGATCGCGTCGTCGTCCACGCGGAACCGGCTGCCGCGACGTCGCCGACGGACATGCTCTGGCAGGGCATGCAATCACTGGTTCGGGAGGCGGTCGACCAGGAGTTGAACTCCAGCCTGGAAACGGTCGCCCAGTTGGGGCGCGAAGAGTTGGAGCGAGAGCTGCAGACGCAATCGACGCTGCTGGAGCAACAAGGCCAGGCGGTGGTCGGCTTGCGAGACACGATTGAGCAGCGCGGGCAGGGGGCCGAACGTGCGCTCAGTGTACTGCGGGACTCATTCGAGGGGCTGGCCGACGCGGCCGGCATCGAGTTCAGCGAGCTCAAGGAGCTGTTTCGCACGCTGGGACAACGTCAGGCAGCAGGGGTCGACGCGCTGGACAAGAAGCTGGTCGCGGCGACGAAAGTTGTCTGCCAGCGGATGGAGGAGCGTTACCGCTCGACCCTCGAATGTCTGGCGGGAATCACGACGCAGAGTGATCGGTTGGTCGATCTGTTGGCCGGATGTCAGGAGCAGTTTGTCGCCACGGCCTCGAAACAGCAGGCCTCCGAGGAACTGCTGTTGGCCGCCATCGAGGGGCAAGTCACCGAACTGCGACAGTGGCGGGAGGAATGGCAGCGGCAGCAGGAACGTCGCACGTCCTGGGGCCGATGGTGGCCGCTGCTGACGGCGTGGGCGCGGGTGCAGTCACGACGAGGCCGCTCGTGGTGGGAGCGACTGACTCAAACTCGGCTCATCCGTTCCTCCAAGTGACCCCGGAGGGGCGGCTGTCGGTGTCATCGAAGATGCCGGCAGCCACAGCGGACTTCCAGTTCGTCAACAGGAACCAGTGCAGCGTCAATCCTTGATTTTCGGGATGTTGCATCGGGAAGGAGCGACAACGGAGCGGGTTATGAAAACACGCACCTCAAAACAAAGCCCTGACAGGGCACTCGCAGAGCATCGGTTCTCCAAAAGTGATCAAGCCATGTCAAACGCCAGCGTCAATGTGATGGAAACGTCTCCGCGTGATCAGCGTGCGGGTTGCCAAAGTCGGTCCACGCCAATGGATGCATTTTGCGCATCGAATCTGTGGACGGCCGGATTGTTGGGCCCCGCCTTCTTTGGGCATTGCCGGAATCCAACGCGGGCCGCCGCCGCATATCTCGGGCGGCGCCTGCAATCAGGACTGGTCGCTTCGGCGGTTGTCGACGCCTGTCCGACGCCAGATGTGGTGGAACCACTGCATGCGGGGCGACCTGGTCAGGCGCCGTATCGACATCTGGCCCGTGAGGCCGAGAAACGTTGGGCCGTTCCTTCGGTGCCGCAGCGGGTGTACTGGGCCACGTCACGCTTTGCACGGCTGTATGGCACTTGGACCGGACAGGACGAATTTCGCCGGCCCGAATTGGCCAGCCATGATTTGCTGCTGTCGGCGGTGTGGTTGGTCTATTTGCGGCGCAACCCGGAGATCGCCTTGCGGCACTGGAAATCAGAGCGGCGACTGGAGTTTGCACACCGGCGAGGCCGGCGGCTGCGGAGCATTCCCGATGCGCTGATCACCACGCCGCGGCGGACATCGGCGGTGGAAGTGCTGGGCCAGTACCCGGCGGAATGGATCGCCCATCACTGTCGCAGGTTTCGGGCCGAACATTGGCATGTCGTCATTTGGTGAGAGGAGCGAATTGTGACTGTGAAACGCCGCGTTCATCAACGGACGATTGCGCTGTTGGATGACATCGCCCAGCACCGGGCGGCATTCCCGGAGCCGTTCCAGCGACGGCATTTTGCACGCGTGCATGGAGCGGGAGTCGCCTCCTGGTTTCAACGCCGCGTGGAGAATGAACAGCTCGTCCCGCGGAACCTGTATGGCAAACGGAAGTACTACAGTATTACGGAGAAGACCGTCCGCATCCTCAGGCGGTCCGGCCGACACGTGTCGCGCAGTGCGGCTCGGCCGTTGGGTCCCGAAGCCAAGCGGAGCCTGTTCGCATTCGCCCTGTACTGCAATCCGGAGCAGGGCGCGCTCAAAACGATTTACCGTCCGGCGTTCGACCCGGAGCTGTTTCCGCAGTTGGCCGCACGCTGCAATCAGACCCACTCCGACCCGTTGCGTCGCAAATTGTTCTACCGCGACGGTGAAACCATCGGCTATTTCGTCGTCGACCGCGGGCAGGCGCGGTTCATTGCCGCGAAAGTTCGGCCCAAGCTGTTCGACCTGCTGACTCCGGCCAAATATCCGGAGATGCGGAATCTGGTTGACGTCGAGCGGTTTCGGCTGACGGTCGTCACGGCGACCGGCCAACGCGCGGAGGAACTCCAAGGCGAGCTGTGCGAGCCGGAACCACCGTTCCCCGTGCAGGTCGTTGTGTTTCCGCAACTGATTCACCTGCTGCCGAAGCAGCAATCCACGTCAACTTCCTCTCTGTATTAAAGGAGTCCTCTGATGCAAACCTTGGCGACCCCTCGAATGGGCGTTCAACACATCAACCGCATTCTCAGCGACCCAGCGGAGCCTGGAGGCGCGCGGCTCGATCAGGAAACGGGTGCGAGTCCGGATATCGACACGGCAGAACTCCGAAACCGACTGTTTCGGAAGCTGTGCTTCCAGCCGTCATGGCGCAAGCAGGTCGTGCTGCGTCGCTACGACCAAGCAGCCTCCGGATTAACCGAGGCACGGCGGGCAACGGAGTCTTTGGTCCGCCGGATCATCGACCAGTCCTTCGCGTTCGAAGAATCCGGGCTTCCGGCGCGGAACAATCCCGAAGTCGCGCAAGTCATGCGAGACCTGCTGGGTGACCTGTATGACTTTCGGTTGTCCGTTCCGTCCAGCATCAAGTCTCTTGAATTATTGGGCCAACGGGCGGAAGTGATTCACGACCGGTTGGCCGCCCATTTGGAGACGAGCATTGACCTGTTCATTGACGAATTGTTCGAGCTGTTTGAGCGGATGAAGCAGCGGCATGTGCTCGGGCGGATCCGCTACGGTGGAGAGCAGGGGGAGAACTGCGAATTCTCGTATTTCCGCTCGAAGGCCGTGCTGAAACCGTCACGAGCACAAGCACCGACGAAAGGAAAAACCCTCTCCGTGCAGGTCGGAGATCCCTATCTCAAGGACGGCGAGTGGTGGAGAACACGCACGTCGGCCATCCGGTTCCTGAAAACGGGCTGCGCCACCATTCGTCATGTGCGGATCAAACACCTGCTCAGCAATGTGCAAACGATTCCGCTCGATGATTGGAAGCTGCCGTTGCCGGAGCGGGTTGTCCCCGTAGCCGCTGCGATCCCGGACTTCTTGCGACCTTGGGCGTCGGTCGTCGACGGCACTTTGGAGTACGCCTTGATGGTCGAAGCGGACATCACCGAAGCCCCCTACACCTACGACTCGGTGGAGTGCCGAGACGAGGAAATCCGGCACGACGACCCTTGCCTGTTGCTCGGATCGGCGGTGGTTGCCGGGTGGTGCCCCGACGAACAGCCCGCGGTCGGAATCTCCCGGCGACTCACAGCGAATCTCCGTCATCGATTCAGCGCGCGGAAGGGAGGTGGGGCATGAATCCGTCACGCCGACAAGCCCGACAATTGGAACCGGGTGACCGGTTCCTGGTCCCCGTCAAGCTGGCCTTCGAGATTCGTGAGGCTCATTCCGCTGACGAAGTCGTGCAACTGACTGTGATCCCGGCCGCGTGCGGTCCCTCCTGTCCCGACGGCTGCGCGTGTGATTCGTCATTGTTGGATGGGCAGGCGGGCCCGTTTCGGCTCAGCATGGATGGCAAACGAAAACTCGAATACTTGGGCAATCTGACCGAGTTGCTCGCCACGTTGGAGCGGACACGGGCTCATATCGAGCAACTGCAAACAAAAGAGAGCGGCCAGCAAGGGGGCGGCCAGCCTGCACCCCGAACACAACGGGCAGCAAGTTGACGCGACCGCCTGATCGTGCGGTCGAAACAGGTTCCCAGTAGGACACGCACCGACCACGACGTCAGCAAAGGACAAATGGATGTTGTTCACGAACCGACTCCGCTGGATTTTCGGCGACGCGCCCGTCGTCGAGGAGACGCAGCCGCCTGGCACGATGGATCTGGGCAGACGCCTGGCCGACGGGCGGCGGCAGTACGTTCCGGATGGCTTCAATGAGAGTCATTGGTGGTGCATGGGCGCCACCTGGTCGGGCAAGACGGCCCGGTTTATCTACCCCATGCTCAAGCAGCGGATGGAACGCAACGACGGTCCGGTGGTGATTGGTGATATGAAGGGGGAGGATTGGCTGTTTCATGCGGTCAAGGAGTCAACCGAACAACTCGGGCGACGATTTCTGTGGCTGACCAATGTGCCCTATTTTTCGACATTCCTGTTTAACCCGCTCGACCAACGTGCCTTCGACCATCTGTTCGTCCCGCAACTGGCCCAAGTACTGCTCAATGCGCTCAACCTGTGGCATGGATTCGATTACGGCCGGTTCTACTTCGGCTCGCAATCACGCAAGGCGTTAGCCGCCGCGTTCGACTTTCAAGCGACCGGCCAGCCGCACAACGCGTGGATGCCCACGGCCGCCAGTACGCGGATTCGATCCTTTGGCGAACTGCGGGAACGTGTGGTTGCGCTGGTCCGTCGAAACGAGGAGTACGGCGGCGCCGAGCAACTGCTGACCGTGCTGGAGGATCTGGCGAACATCCTGCAGGTCAACTTCACTCACAACGGCCGCGCATTGCCGCAGACGGCGGTGGATAGCGCCATTCGCGTGCCCGATCTGCTCGTGCCGGATGCCAACGGCAAGTATCCGGTCGTCTATCTCTATCTCCGCGCGGGGATGGAGCTGGTCGGTGTCTCGCAGGTCATGAAGTTATTCGTCTCGACCTTGTTCGTCGCCTGCGTGCAGGCGCGCGACTTCTACAAGCTGGGGCGTCGCGAACACAAGCCGCCGATCGTGCCCGTGTTCCTCGATGAGTGGCACAACATCGCTGATCGGAGCCTGAAGGGCATTATCGAGACCGCCAGCGGACTGGGCATCCAGTTCATCTTCGCCAATCAGGATCCCAGCCAGTTGAAGACGACAGACATCGATCTGTCGGCCACCGTGTGGGAGAACGGGCGCAACAAGGTCATCTTCACCGCGCGAGATCCGAGTCTGCAAAGATCACTGATGGAGATCAGCGGCGAGCAGACGGTGTATGTCCCGTCCTACGCGGTGTCGCATCCGGCCTGGAAAGCGAGGCGCGTGACACCGCAGGACGCGCTGCACGTATTGAATGGCCAATGGGCGCCGATCAACGTGGCGGCCCAACAGATTCCGCGAGTTGACCGGAACGCATTGGTTCAGATGAGCACTTCGTCGAGCCAGTTCCTGTTCGTGCCGGCCTATGCGGCGCCGGAAGTCGGCCTGGACGGATTCCCGACCCTGCTGAACGGCCGATTCGCCATGAGCCCGGATGAGTACGACATGTTTCAGCGCCACCGCTGGCCGAAACCGACGCCGGAAACAATCGTCCCGGCCGACGTGGTGGCGCAGCGGAACGGGCAGGGCCCACCAGCCACCTGAATGCCAACAGTCATCGGATTTTTTTTCGACCCCTCAAGCAGCTCCGGGGATTAAACGCTGCACCCAGGCCAGCGCGACTTGTTGCGACAAGTGCGCTGTGCCGGCCAAAGTTTCTCGCTCAGCCATGCTGAGGGAGTCGGAAGATCAGACTGCGGTTTGTGTCTTCTGCTGCGGCCGGGCAAAGGGCTCCTGCGGGGCCCCTTTGTATCGTTTCGTTGGTGGCAAAGGATTGAGTGGCCTTTGGGCTGCTGAATGGTTTGTCAATCGGTGACCGGGTGGCCGGCACCACAATCAGGAGGTGTGAACATGCCTGCAACATCGAAAAAACCAACAGAGCGGTGCGAAACATGGATCGTGGATGAGTACGGTCCGCGTCGACGGCAATTGGACGAGATCGTTTTTCTCAAGAACGATGTGGTGATCAAACGGGTTCAGCCGGCCCAGCAGTATGACAGCATTCTGCTGAACTTCGGCGGCGGCCCGGAGGACCACCATCGGCGGGAGCTGAACGTCTGCCGCTTGCCGGAGATAAAAAAGCCCGCATCGAGCGGGCTGGGTGTGGTTGATAAGGCGTTTGCGGCCGCACTGTTTGTCTTCGCGACGATCGGTGCGTTCATCACGGTGGCCACAATGGCCAGCGCCCTCACGTAACACCCCAGAGCCAACCGGCTCGGCAAAGGTTCCCAGGACTTGCCCTCCTGGGGCCTTTGTTTTCCTCAACACCAACCCGTGAAAAGTAACGATGGTCGGCCTGGGCCGTTGGTCAGCGAGTCACACCCATCTGCCAGGAACCGTATCCATGATGGCTCCACGCAGACTCACGAAGGAACAAGACTCATGGCGAGCCCAGGCCAACCCCCTGACAGTGCCACAACGGACACTCGAAATCAAGGAGACAATCGCCGCCGCTGTGCGGCCCACCCGCTTTTTTTCTGAACCTCATGGCAGTCGAGGGCTGAAACACACTGCTACAGCGTTGGTCACCACAATCACGGAGGAACGTCAGATGATGCAACGACAGTTAAGGACGACGAACCAACACCTTGAGAACCAAGCACGTTGCCAGGCAGTCGCACTGCTGGCCATTGTGGCTCTGATTCTCATCACACTGCTCGACCTGTCGGTCTAGCCAAAAAGGACTGAGGCTCCCTCGGGAGCCCTGGTCCTTCCCTTCCTGCGAAACCTGGCCAACGCAGTTACCAAACTCCCTGCCAGCACTGAACAGACGGCTTTGACGAAGCAGCCGCCTCCGACTCGCTGAGGATCGACAACGGTCCTGAGCGAGGGGAAGAGCAACCACTGCCCCGGTCGCAAGTTTCCGCCCTGTCCAGCGTGGCTGGCTTGTCACAACCAAGAGCCTCGTTCGGTGGTTGACACTGAATGACTCAAGGAGTGCCAAACCAAAGTCGCAAGACTCTCAGAGCTGAATGCGGCCCAGGCCGTTCGCAGGAGCAATTGCCATGTCGAACAACACAAACCAGCCGTCGCCCTTTATTGATGAATTGGGGGAACGTGTGGAGGTGACGATCACCTTCCCGGTCCTCCGTTTTCCGATGTGGAGAATCGCCGTGTGGAAAGTTCACGATTCGCGGGATAAGGACCGAGCCCTGGCGCTCTCCTTCTATTCCTTCGAACCGCTGAACGTCCGTGTCCCACGACGCCTCTACGACATCGGACGACTCTTCGATGAAGGAGACAACCCCCTCAAGCCCTTGTGGCAGCACTATCCGGGTATGCGCCTGGCAATCGGATTGCAGCTCCTCATGTTTCATGAGCTGCCGCCCGTGCTGACGCAGACTCTGGAGCAGTTCACGCTGCGGGAGCTTGAGGCTCGTAACCCGTATCTGGTCGAAAGCCGTGATGATGACGGCATTGGATAGACGCGGGCCGGGGAGGCCGCCGCAAAAACGGCGGCTTTCCCACCCCATGCGCCTTGGCCGAGATGGCGATTAACGGCCGTTTGATAACGACGGAGCCGGAGGATTCCTGCTCCCAACAATCATGGAAGAAAAGAAAATGGCATGGAGACCTCATGACAACCTTATGGATGGAGTGCTGGACAACACCCAGTCGGGACGTGTTACCGGATGGCTGCGATTCGTCGGCTTGCCCGGACCGGTCCGATTGGAACTGGAGGGGGACTTTCACCGTGATATCCGCGGCGCCCAACTGGCCGTGCGACGACCGGTTCGGCTCATCAGCGCCGAGGAAGCCTGCGCCCGGATGCGCGGCTTTGCGGCGATTCAAGCCGGTCAGGTCGGAGATATCACAGCCGGTCTGTCCCCCTGCGACTACGGCGACTACCCATACATCGAGTGGTACTCGAAGCAGAACGGACGGGTGGTCCTCGAATTGTCGCCGCAGGAGGCGACAGTCGTCGGCACTCCGTTGCCCTGGGAAGAGCAAGAGCCGCTCTCCCGCACTGTGCTGGACGAAAGGCTGCTGGAGTTCGTGGAAGGAATGCAACACGAGCGCCGTGTCCCCGTCATCATCGTGCGACCCAAGAAGTAGCTCAGGAGGAGAATGACCAACCTGGGAGGACCATCCGGTCCTCCCAGGTTCTTCCCGACAAACCGCTTTGGCCGAGAAAGTGATGAACGGCCCATTGATCAGAGAACCGGGTGGAACCCGGTTCACGGTTTCACGGAGGAAACAGCAGAGACGTCAGGTCCTTTGATACTCGCCAACAAGTCCTGGAAGAGGGAGTCCTCATCGATGTGTCACAGCTCGCGAAAGCAGCCGGTACCCGTTACCCGACAGTCGTCACGGCGGCGGTTGGGGGGCGGTCCGTCGTCGTGCCCGCGGGAGTTACTGGGCAAGACGAAACCGGTCGGCTGTGGGACATCGACACGCTTCAGGCGCTTTGCGGTTCAGGAGATGACGGCGAGCCGGTCATTCCCCTCATGCTGCCGCATCAAGATTGACCAACACCGAGACGGAGCCAGCACGATGCGGGGCCGTCTCACTTTTTCACTCAACTTGCACCAATTTGAGCCCCTGTCTTTGGGTGAGAACACTGTGCACGGGGCAATCGCCAAAACCCGTGACGGCCTACCGTTCCAACGAAACAGGGTGACGATTTCGCGAAGGGAAAGTGACGAGTGGTGTCACGCACATCTCGTCGGTTTCGGGGAGGAGAAATGATGGAAATCCTGGCAGGGTTCATCGCTGGTTACTTCACGCTGTGCCACATTGTCAGCACCTGGCGCACATCGTTTGACCCCCGGTATCACTACGCCGGGAATCAGCACCCGCACGGTCAACGGTACACATGGGTCTTGCGACGCAGCCTGTTCGGGAAGATGCGGTCTATTCCTGCTCCCGCAGATTCCGGCGTGATCCGCGTTCGCCGACATCGGCAGATCAAGAGGCCGCTGCTGCCGGACGACGTCCTGGCGTTTATGGCCCCGCTGTACGAGTTTGTGCGGTTTCGGCGGTGGGTGCGGCTTGTCTGCTTGGCCGCTGTTCTCGGCGCCGGGCTCTGTGTGCGGTGGGAGACTGCCGAACCAGAAGCCGCTTCTGGCAACATTTCGGCCGACAGGCCGGCTGTGCTCACTTGGGATGACCAATCGCAGGCGGACAAAGGTCTGATTGACAACCTGTGGGCCCGAGTCGGGCGGCTGCGACCGACAGTCAACATGCACCGGCTGTGCGAAGAACTGGTTGGCTGGGTGGTCGTCGGCTTCTTGGTGGTGGGATGTCTTCGGTCGCTCACGGGCTTGTATCTGGCGATTCAGATCCCATCACGCATGCACGTCTATCGTGCAGGGAGCCGTTTCTGGAAGTTCCTGACGTTCCGCCCCCATCTGCCTCCGGACCCTCGGACCGAATGTTAGCGGCAGGACTTCATGACTCCCTGCGCGATGACCAGACACCAGAACTCATACACAACCGACAAGTTGGCCAACACCGATGACACGTTCGGCAACATGCCCTGACTTCGGAAGAGACTTTGATGCACGACCACAGCCGACTTCTGCAGTGGATCAAAACCGCGTTGATCCTGATTTCCTTCGGGACATCTTGCTGCTTCTGGTTGCAGCTGTCCGGTCAGCTTTCGGTCCTCGTGCTCGGAGAGCTGGCCGGTTTCTTGAGTGGATTCGTGTTGTTGGGGGCGGGGATCCTCTGGCTGCTGCAGACACGCCCCGCCCAGGCACTGACATGGTTCGTCACCAAACTGCTCAGCTTCCTCATCGCAGTGGTCTTGTGGTCCATGTATTTCACCCTGATGTATTTCATCGTGCTGACGTTGCTTCAGGCCATTGGCGGCTCCAGCCCAAAGGCATCCTGTTCAGGCGACTGGCAGTCGACGACGTCGGATCCTGCCAAGCGGTCGGATTCCGTCACCGGGCTCACCGAGCGTGCGGAGCTCACCAACGACGTTCGGAGCAATTCCATCCGTTGAGGAAAGACCATGTCCAATTCTGAAGAACTCAATTTGGTCGCATGCGCCCTGGTCGGCGTGAGGGCTTGTCTGCTCGCACCACTGGTGTTGTTCTTGTCCGCCGGAATGGGCTGCGGATGGGAAACAGTAATCTGGCATGCCGCCTGGCTGATTCCCCTGTGCCGATCGTCAGCCGTGCTTGCGTTGGTTGCCCGGTTGCGGGAGTTGTTCGAGGAATTCGGCTGGTGCGAGGCACTTGAGCGACTCTGCCTGATTTTCGTCCTGGCCCTGATCGTCAACCGATGCTTCGTCGGCGCAGTGGGGCCGGGTGACACCTGGCAGACGACAAGCCGCTCTACAGCGACCGAGTGGTCGAACATCCTTAGGGCCGATCAAACCTGCTGGAACCGGTTCGCGCCCAGCCGCGAGAGCAATCAAGAACTGCCGGCCTTCGTCTGGACGGTGATGATGGCGAGTGCGCTGGCCCTGCTGTGGAGTCTTCGGCTCCCCCTGTTTGGTTTGTTGATCAACCGTCTGGTCTTGTCAGTTGACAAGTGCAGGCAGGGCACGCTCCCCGGATGGCTCATCTCCGTGATGCTGGCAGGGTCGACCCTGGTGTGTGCGCGTGTCATGACGGAAACGGAGATGCGTCTCCTCGTGATTTCCGCAGTCGTCATGGCCGGTATCGCTCCGATCAGGGCGCTGAATCTGTTCGCTGCGGGAACTCGTATCGCTCCGGCAGTCAATTCACTTCGCGACGGCCTTGCTCACGCCGGGTCGGTATTCGTCTTTGTCGTCATTTCATGGCCGCACGTTGTCGTCAACAGGACACTCCGACTGTTACTCGAACGTCCCACAATCCTGACGGTGGCCACGCCCGACGAGCATTCCTCCCCAACACACAATCCAGCGACCCAGGGTCACCCGGGAGCAAGACCTGCTGCCCATTGACACTCTTCAGTTTGATCCATTCCGACGAAAGGGACGACCGTCATGTCCAAACCACCAGTTCACGAGATCCGCCTCGGACTCATCAAAGCCTCCATCTGGCGAAACCAAACCAAGTCCGGAGAACGGCACAACGTCACCGTCGGCCGGTTGTACCGGAACGGAGATGTTTGGAAGGAATCGAGCCACTTCGGCCGCGATGATCTGCTGCTGGTTGCGAAGGTCGCCGACTTGGCTCATTCCTGGATTATGGGCCAGAAGTTTACGAACGGGGAGCATGATCATCATGAGAGCAACCTCTGAAGAGACCAACGCACAGCTCCGTTCGGTTTCCGCTGATTCTGGTGTTTCGCCCCTGCTGATCGGTGCCGAGGAGCTGGCAGGTCTGCTGCAAATCTCAACTCGTTCCCTCTGGCGATTGCTGAGCGCCGGCAAAGTGCCGCAGCCGGTTCGGCTGGGTCGGAGCGTTCGCTGGCGCCTGGGAGAAGTCGAAAAATGGATCGAACGCGGTTGTCCGACGGTCAGCGGCGATCAACAATGAACCCCCCGAAAGCGAGGTGAATGATGGCGAGTGTCTACAAGCGAAAGCAGGACAAAGGCAACAGGCGGAGCTGCTGGTACATCGGTTACAAGGACCACAGCGGCAAACGACGCACCCGCAAAGGCTTCACGGACAAGGCGGCCTCCGAGCGGCTGGCGGCCGAACTGGATGAAGAATCGCGGCAGATTCGCGAGGGGCTCAAGGCTCGACCACGGCCGAATAAGCAGGAGCGGTTGGCGCAGCAGCTCGACGATTTCGAGCGGCACTTGCGGAACCGCGACATCACGGACAAGCAGGTCGATGAAACAATTACGCGACTCAATCGGATGCTTTCGGCCTGTGAATTCGCCACGGCCTCCGACATCACGAGTGACGCAGTGGAGTCGCTCTTGGCAAAGCTCCGAGAGAACGGTCGAAGCAAACAGACTAGCAATCACTCCTTGAAGGCGATCAAGCAGTTTTGCCGGTGGCTGGTCCGGACGGGGAGGCATTTTGAAAATCCCGTGGCGGATATCAAGCGACTCAACGTCGAGACGGATCGCCGGCACGAACGCCGCGTGTTGTCGTCGGAAGAATTGCAGCAGTTGGTCTTGGCCGCCCAGTCTGGTCAAGAGATCGAGTCGATTCCTGGACCGGACCGAGCCATGATGTACATCCTCTCGGCGTGGACCGGTTGCCGCAAAGGAGAGATCGGCAGCTTGACCCAAACCTCCTTCGACATGACTGCGAATCCGCCGACCGTCACCGTGCAGGCCGCCTTCAGCAAACGCAAGCGGCAAGACGTGCAGGTACTGCATCCGGACGTGGCGTTACTACTAGGCTTTGTCGGAAAACTCATCTTCCCTGGGAATTCGTGATCGGTCAGACTTTGGCCGCGGGCGAAATTTCAGGGAGGAGACCAAGGATGGTTCGGCATCGACTGACGGATGAACAATGGAAGTTGATCGGGGATATA
>JAJDEI010000228.1 GCA_029259845.1 Planctomycetaceae bacterium
AATAACGCCTCTACTGACAGAATGCATTTTCGTCTTACCACTTTTTCAACACATCACCCGAGCCCCGTTTGCTGAGCCCCAACTGAAGCTGTCAGCTCCAACCATCAAACGTTTCTAACCCACAGCTTCTGCGGATGAACCCAAAGAAGAGACCCGATTCGGCGATAGCCAAACCGAGGCCGTTCCTTCGCCAACGGCAACATCCGTTTCGCCAGTCCGGCCTCATCGCCCCGAGGCTGCGCCTCGTCACGTTGCGTGCTACGTGGCTGGTCCACCACCTCGCACGCACGACGCTCGGAGACCCGGAACTCACTTTGAAGCTGTTGCCCGGCTGCTCGCTTTCGAGAAGGGCCGACCCGTTTCCCTCCGAAATGTGCCTCAACATCCTGATGTCCAACTCCTTCTCAGCGACCAACGCCTTCAGGTGCCGATTTTCGATCTTCAACTCCTTCAGCCGTTTCGCCTCCTCGGCCTTCATGCCGCCGTACGGCTTCCGCCAGCGATCATACGTCGCCTGGCTCACCTCCAGGCTCTGCAACACGGCCGCTTCATCCTTGCCCGCATTCAACAGGGCATCCGCATCCCGCAGCTTCCGCACAATCTGCTCCGGCGCATGTCGCCGTCGTCGTCTCGTCGTCATTTCAAGATCTCCTCGCCCTTCCAGGGCGGTTGAGACCTTCATCACCGATAGATCGGTTTTTCACAGGCCGGTTCCGCCTGCTTCATCCACTTGTTCGCCTGGTTTCGGTTGGTGCCTGCTTCCGCGAGCTGGAGAAATTCGGATGACAAGGAGAGATCGATATCTTCCGAGAATCGCTCGATCACCTCGAAGACTTTGGACAGCGATGTCCCGCCTTTGAACACCGTGCTCGCCGCGAATTCCGAATCGAACAGGATGCCCAGCAACCAGCCGACCCAGAAGTCCTTCTCCAGGACGACAGGCGAGACATTGCGCCGCAGTGCTGCCTGCTCGATGGACAGGCGACGTTCGACCGGATCAAGGTCGAGGAATCTCAGCTTCATGGCTCATCCTCAGCCAGTTCCCGAAAGATCGGATGCATCCACGCAGGCGCAAGCCGGATGTTTTTCAGGAGTTCGCGCCGCTTCTCGATCGGCAGCGTCCGCTTCAGGTGTCGCACATGCTTGGCGGTGACGTGGTCGTTGCCGATTTGTCGCAGGGCCTGGATGAGTAGCCCGCTCAGCCGACCGGCTGTCGCCATGTTCCGCGCTGTGGTCTGGCGGAGTTGAATCGTTGTTGGCCCGATCTTGACTGTTCGGCTCTGGCCCTCGGTCAGGAACACGGCCTTGGCCGGCACCTGCTCAGAAAGCCCCAGAACGTTGGCGGCGTAGGCTCCCGCAGGCTGAAGTCGGGTGCAGTTACGACCCGCCAGCGCCCGAGCCACGGCTTCGGCGGACGGCCGGAGCAGGCCGAGTTCAGGGTGCTCCTTCGGGTAGTCGTACACCCCGCGCGCCAGCCGTCGAATGGTTCCGCTGCGAGTCAGCCGGTGCAAGGCGACGTCAATCGCCTCGCGGCTCCCTAAATGAAGAAAGTCAGCCGGTACGAAGACCGCCCCTCTCCCCCGCCTGTGGATCAGCGCCAGTACCTTGGAGTCGATCGATTGCGCTCCGTTTCTCCTGTTATTCGTGTAAGAAATACGGCCCTGTTTTTCTTCCGCGATCAACTGTGGTTTCCGCCTGGAACGTGCAGCTTTGCATGCATTCTTGCCTGCTCTCTCGAAGTCGGGTTACGATACTTCTCACCGGGAGATTTCATGATGCCGACCGGAACCAGGGGCCGCCGAAAACGCGGCATGGCAAGAAAACAAGACACCGACCTTGAACTCGACTCCACCGCACGCGGTGGAAGGATGCTGGAGCTTCGTTCGCGTCTTGGCCTGAGCCGTGATGTTTTTGCGCGTCTCCTGCCGGTCTCCACGCGATCGCTGGCAACGATCGAAAGCGGCGCGAAGCCCCGCGAGTCGCTGCGCCGCAGGATGATCGAACTGCGTCGGATCGTCGCTGCACTCGAAGAAGTAATGGCCTCGGAGACCATCGGCGAGCGGATGGCCACGCCCAACGATGCCTTTGGCCGACTCATGCCGCTGGAGGTAATCGAACGAGGCGAAGTCGATCGCATCTGGTTGATGATCTTTCTGCTTCGCTCTGGCGTGCCCGGCTAGGAGACGAAGCGAGGCGGCGGCGCTTTCTCCAATAGCAACAACGGCTGGCATGCCCTGGCTGCGGTGAAGAGCCGTTTCTCGTCTGACGTTTTCATGTCCAATCTCAACACTCATCCTCAACCGACGATCGCTGCGGTTTGAGATTGTGTTTTCCCGCCACATCTGATGGGCATTCTGCTTTCATGGTCATCAACAGTCCCTCTCCGCCTTGGAAGCGAAGCAGGATCACCTCGCCGAGAGACGTTTCGCGGGCAAGTGCGTAGTGGATATTCGGAAGCTGCCTCACCAACTCGGCGTAACAAGGCTTGACCAGAGCGGCCCCCCGGGAATCCGAGCAACAAAGCCTCAGGGGTTGTGGGCGGAGAGTAGAGAGACTCGTGCGGGCGGTGTGAGTCGAGACCGCAGCGGCCGGCTTCATCATCTTTCACCGTGCGGGGCCAAGGGCCTGCGGCCTGCGGGGCGAGCCCCGACGGATGAAAGACGACGAAGCCTCAGCGAACGTTGGACAGGCAAAGACAATGCTTTGCCAATCTGACCAGGTCGAGCTGCAAAATCCACTCCCGTTGCAGCATTCCTGCTTCCGCCCTCAAGACAAGCACCTCTCTCGACAGTCCCGAATGATATCACACGGCTCAAGGGCCGCTCCGCCTGCGGCTGCTCTGCTGCTTTGCCTGCGGCAAAGGCTTCCCCTTGACCTCGTGTGCTCTTGGGGAATCGGAGTCGAGAGAACGGCTTCTGTTGAATAACCAATCAGGGAGATAATCTCATGGCCATTACCGTCAAAGAAAAAGAGCATTGGAAAAACCGCATCGCCGAGAAGATCGAGCGTCGCATCGAAAAACTGGTCGCCACACAACAGCCAGCTTACCTGGGTGAGACAGGCCGCAAAGCAAGGGAGGCAGCCATTGGCATTCTCAACCTTGCGGACACCCTGGCGCGAAAGAACGAGGTTGATGAGAAGATCGCCCAACTGAAAGAGCAGGAAGAACTCCTCGATACGATCTGGCTGGCAACCTCGCCCACGCAGGTTCGCGAGCTTGGGAGAAGTGTCACGACGCTTCTCGATGAAACGCCGACCGCCCCGCAGGAAGTGGCTCTGAAAACAGACCCAGCAAGCGACGATCGCCAATGTGGACTTCGGGTCGTTGAAGTCACGAGCAATTCCGATTGACCAGGAGTGAAAACCTGGGAAGTTGTTTCAGGACGATTCCTCAGTCGGCCAAACCGTAGCGGACGATGCACCACAGGGCTTGAAAGCCGTCCCGGATGCCGATCTTTTTGCCCTGCTCGTAAGTGCGGCCATGGTAGCTGATGGACATCTCGAAGATCCGGTACCCCCGGCGGGAGACCCGCGCGGTGAGCTCCGGTTCAAAGCCGAACCGGTTCTGCCGGAGCTGAGGTCCGACGTCCTCGACGACGCCCCGCTTCATCAGTTTGTAGCAGGTTTCCATGTCGGTCAGGTTGAGGTTGGTGAAGCAGTTGGACAGCGTCGTCAGCACCCGGTTGCCGACGTAATGCCAAAAGTACAGCACCCGGTGCGGCTGATCCCCCAGGAACCGGCTGCCGAAGACGATGTCAGCCTGATCTTCGATGATCGGCTGCAACAGCCGCGGGATCTCGGCCGGATCGTACTCCAGATCGGCATCCTGAATGATGACCACATCGCCGGTCGCCTGGGCAAAACCGGTCCGGACGGCGGCCCCTTTGCCTTGGTTGCAATCGTGATAGTGGACCGACAGGCGGTTGCGGGGATCGTCTTCAGCCGCCTGCTCCCACTCCTTGAGCAGATCGCGCGTGCCGTCGGTGCTGCAATCGTCGATCAGCACGATCTCCTTGCGGACGGGGACCGCCTTCACCCGGTCGACAAGCTGGCTCAGCGTCTCTCGTTCGTTGTAAACGGGGATGACGACCGAGAGTTGGAAATCGGCCGGGATGGAGTAGAACCCGAGACTGCGACAGGCCGCATCGCCCAGCAGCCGCCGCAGCCGTTCGTACCAGGCTTCGGAGTACGGCTCAACCTCTGGGTCCAGATCCATGAGACGGTCAGTCAGGGTGGGGTAATCGGAGATTGGCACGGCGACGTCCGGTCCTCAGTCAAAGGAGTGACCGCGCACAGGAGTGACCGCGATGCTGTTGGCAGCGAGGCCCCTTCAGAATGCCAGAATCGTCGCGAGATTTGAAGCCGATCTGAGAAGAATCGGCATCGACACCCTGTTGAGCCTGCTGATTGTAGCGGTCAGCGCGCCTGGATCAGCGGCGGCGGCGGCGGCGTCACGGGACCGCGTCAAGGAGGCGGCGGCACATCCGCGCACATTGGTCGTCCGCGCATCACTGGGCTCCCAAGCCCGACAAGACCCCATCGAGACGTATGCCTCGGCTGTGTCTGCCGTGCAGAGGTCGGAAGACGGTCTTGGCTGGACGCACCGCCGAAACGCCCGTGGCACGCGGACGGGAGCCTGCGGACATCAGTCCGTGTCAGGCCGATGCGGCGAAATGCGGCGGCTTCAGTTCGACGTCGGCTCCTTGCGGATCGTAGCCATGACGGTCAAAGACGGCACGAACATGCTCGTAGACCCGCCGCTTTTTGTCCTCGTCGAGCGAGTGGAAGGCGTTCTTCTTGTACCCCTTTAGACGCTCGATTTCCGGGACGAGCCCCTTTTTGGCTTCGTCAAAGCCGCCGAGTGAGAGAGACGTGTAGACGCGCTCCATCTCCGTGAGCGGGTTCGCTTCCAGGTGCTCGAAGCGAATTTCGTGCAGGTTTCCCTCGGGAATAAGATGCCGGTCCTGCTCGTAGCAATCGATCGCCCATTTGTAGTCGTGCAGAACCTCGGCTTCCCACGGTTCCTTGTTCAGCAAACCGAGCGTGTTTGCCTCAAACAGCGTGTTGCGAAGGTGCATGCAGGAACGGAACACATCGTAGGGGTGTCGGTGGATGTAGAGGAATTTCGCCTGTGGGAACATCTCCAGCATCAAGGGGATGCGGAACGTATGGGACGGAGATTTGAGCACGATCGGCTTCGGCTCGCGGAGGGTGATCTTGCGGAGAAGCCCGAGGAAGGCGTCCTTCCAGATCTGCAGATCTTCGGCGCTGGCGGTCTTGAAATCGAAGTAGTTCGTATACGCCGACCGCTCTGGAAACGTGATCATCAAGTAAGGCGAAACCATGCACAAAGCGCACAGGGCGATTTCGTCTTCCTGGGGCATTTGCCAGCCGGTCTCCACGTTGTCCATCGGCCTCGATTTGGGTAGCAACGGGCCGGTCAGCCGGCTCATCACGCGCTCGGTCAGCAGGAAGTGATGCGGAAACGCCGCATGATACATGTTGGGGAACGTGAACTGCCGGTCGAGCGAGATCAGGTTATGCAGAAACGTCGTCCCGCTCCGCCAATGGCCGATGATAAACAACGGTGAGGGATCGATTTCGGTCTCCGCGACCCGACGGCTGTAGACCATGTCCTCGGCAAGCCCCAACACCGAGTTATAGACGGCCATGGGGGGCAGCAGGACCCAGCGGTGCCAGCGGCTCCAGTGAATCGGCGGTCGCATCGACAGCAGCTTCAGAACGCGCGGCACGTCCATGCAATGCCACATGGCGAGCGGCCCTTGCGACGTGCTTTTCGGCTTCGACGGTTTCATACGCACAAACTCTCGGGAAATCTGACGAACGGAGGTTCCTGGCGGTCTGTCAGTCGTCGATTGAGGGGCGAGTTTCGGCTCAGGAGGCCGACAACGGGGTGCGGCTCATATTTTGACGGCCCCTGAAATCAAGGCCCGCCAAGGCACTTGAACTTGAATCGGCCTCCTGGCACGGAATCGTTGACCCAAAGCCGTCCTGCTAGGGTGCGATTTCTCCAGTTCTCCAGATTTGTCCGATTTGGCAAAGTGGGCGCCCCAGACGCGCTCCGCCGGCCAAACGGTCCTCTGGCCGAACGCTCCCCCGGTCCCTCGGCTTTGCACCGGCCGTGTCTCACGGATTCCATCGCCAGCGCGACGCTGCTGACGACCGGTTGTTCTTCCGCAAGGCACCCAGACCAACGGTTCTACACGAGTCGGCACCGAGAAACCAGCCGATCGGCCCCAAGCGCAGGGAAAACGTTTTGTTGATGTTGGGGTGTTTCACCGACGTCGGCCATCGCCGCTGGCTCCGGGCTAACTCCAATCGGTGACACCTGTTAGCCAGGAGGCATCGCCGACCGCGAAACGTCGGCGATGCCTCTATTGTGAAAAACACGTTTGCCCTGCCCCAAGCGCAGGGGGAACGTGTTTTTCACATATGGAGAGGGCGGCCGCCGATTCGCCGTCGTCACGGTCCGCTCTGGGCAAGAAACACAAAGAGCCACCTGCCTCAGGGAGGCAGGTGGCCTTTCAGATCGGTCGTGCGTCAGTTTAATTGCCAAAGCCGTGGGGCAGGTTTTCAACCTGCCAGACGGCCTCACGGCCCCACGGCCGAACCGAGCCAAACTGACCCACTGCCGGAATCACCAAGCTGTGCCGACCGGCAGGGCAATTACCGGCGTTCACTGGATTTCGCTGGAGTTTCCGGCAGGTGGGATGATTCCCAAATATTCCTTCAGGGCGTCGAGCGATCCCGGAGCCGGGGCAGCCGCATTCGTGCGGTATCGTTTCAACACACGGGCCAGCGCAGCTGGCTCCAGAGGCTCACTGGACTGGAAGACCTGCTTTTCCTGCCGTTCGTCGATCACCACGATGCGTGGCAATTCCGGGTTGCCAAACAGGTTGTGCACGGCCTGTCCATGCTCCGTGCCGGTGTCGATGATGGCGACCACATAACCATTCAGCATGGCCCGTGTCCGCTCATCCTGCTGAAGGCTCGCAGCCGTAATCACCTCCTGCTGGCTGACGTTTTCTCCGGCTGGGTTCATCACCACCAGCATCGGGCGATGGACAGCGTTCGCTGCCCGGTACGCTTTCGTGTAGCTGCCGTACGTCGTTTGAGCATCGGGAGCACCCAAACTGGCCATGACGATCAGACTAACACTCCAGTACATAACGTTTCCTTTGCAATCGTGCAGTGGCTGCGCTCCATCCGACATCCGTCCGCAGCCGACGTGACGGGACCCACCGGCGAACATCGCCGCCTAAACTCGCCCCGGGTGAAAGGCCGCCCTCCATGAGAAAATGGGTCGGCTGGGGCTTCGTTTGGAAGCGGGATGATCGTCGATGAATCCGGGCTGTCAACTGCCCGAGTCCTTCGAGACCACCTCCCTGCACCCCGTGGCGTCGGGTGTCCCAGATTCAGGGGCGACAGGAAACCAACTGTCCAAAAACGCAACCTGCATGCTTGGACCAGATTGCGGTGTCTGTGGGAACTTCGTCAGGAATCGGATGGGGCCAATCTTCCCTGAACATAGGCATCTTTTCCCGTTTTCAGGAAAACTGCGGATTCAAGGTCGAATGCGTCAGCAATGCGGGCGCAGCCCTCGCCGCCAACCGGAGAGAGGCTGTCCCGACCGCCGAGCACCGTGGTTCCGATGAACACGTGCGCCCAGTCGGCAGCCTTCGCGTCCAGGCAGGAGCCAAGCACCTCGCTCCCTCCTTCGACCAGCACGTTCGTCATCCGTCGCCGTCCCAGTTCGTCAAGCAGCGCGCTCCATTGCGGGCGACCGGCTGCGTCGGTCTCACAGGCGATGATCCCGACTCCCGCTCGTTGCAAGGCCTCGGTCGCATCGCACGGGGCGTGCGAACCGCAGGCCAGAACAACTGGAATGTCGCGGGCGGTCCGAACCAGTTGCGAGTCAAGAGGCAGTCGCGCGCGGCTGTCCAGAACGATACGGGCGGGAACTCGTGATCCGGGAGGACGGGCCGTCAGACGAGGATCGTCCGCGAGGGCCGTGCCGATGCCGACGATGATCGCATCCATGCGGCCCCGAAGCTGGTGGACGACCGCGCGCGACTCCTCCGAGGTGATCCATTGCGAATCGCCAGTGCGGGTCGCGATCCGGCCATCGAGTGACATGGCCCACTTGGCATGCACGAACGGCCGGCCCGTTGTCACCAGTTTGGTGAACGGTGCAATCAACCGTTGGGCGTCATCCTGGAGGAGTCCCAGGTCAACTTCAATTCCCTGTGATCGCAGCCGTTCGGCACCGCTCTGATCACCATGACGGGCGGGGTCCGCGGTCGCCACAATGACGCGTGACACCCCCGCCTGTTCGATGCCTGTGGTGCAAGGTGGTGTCTGACCCCGGTGATTGCACGGTTCGAGCGTCACGAACAAGGTCGCGCCGCAGGCCGCCTCCCCCGCCGCCTGCAAGGCATTGACTTCCGCATGCGGCCCACCGAAGCGTTCGTGTGCCCCCTCGCCGAGCAACTGCAACTCGTCATCGACCACAACCGCGCCCACCGGCGGGTTGGGCTCGACCGCACCGACTCCCTGCTCCGCCAGCTCAATCGCCCGGCGCATCACCGCTTCCGGATTGGCGAATTTCGTCGTCACGGTTTTCGTCGAGTTGTGTTGGTCGTTGAGGAATGGAGTTCTCTCGTTCCCAAGCTTCTCTCGTTCCCAAACTCCGGTTTCTCTCGTTCCCAAACTCCGGTTTGGGAACGCCCTTTCGAGAAACTCCGTTTCTCGTCGTTCGCTCAGCAGAGGTGACTACGTACCAAGGGTCGCGAAACAGAGCTTCGACGATGCGTGTTCCCACACAGAGTTTGGGAACAAGAGTTGTTGCCCGGTCAAGCACGGGCTTCCTGCCGCTCCGCGGCACCGTTTGAGACAACCGGTGCTACCCCGCTGTCTGTCATTGAAGCACAATCTGTTTTTTGATGGTCGTGATGCACGGAGCGACCCATTGATCGAATTGGAGGTCGCAACTCACCATCAGTGTGTCACCGGCGTCAAACCCTCCCGGGACTGTGATCACCAGAGAACCAACATGGACCTCATTTTGCGACAGGATCACTTCATCCGAGTGAACGACTGAGATTTTCCGCAGGGAGTTCACGACGAAGTTCGGCTTGATCGTGATGAGGACGGATGTGGAACGTCGTTCACGCTGAGAGAGGTGGAATGTGGGTGGTGTCAGGTTGAAAACCAGCAAGTAGCCCGCAAGCGTTATGAAGAGGAATCCGAAGGTGATGCCGAACCGTTTCATCGCGATCAGTTGTCTTCTTCTAAATCACCATCCCTTGCAACAACGCGTACTCCCGAAATCCGCTGGCTCGCGAAGCGACAAGATGACTCACACTCAGCGTCGGAACGTTCCAGACTCGCTGCGAGCCGAGCGTGAGGCTCCCTTTGCCTGCGGCACCCAGCCGCATCGGCTGGGCCACCCGCCCTCTTCGAAGAACGGGTCTCCCGCCCGCTCTCCGTGTGTCCGCGACTCCGTGGTTCATGAACCGGGTTACAGTCCGACGCCTTCAACCGCGATCTCATCGATTTCAAGGGCCTGTAATCGTTGGACCATCGCCCAGAGCGTCCATCTCCGGAGCGCGCGGTTGCGGCGTTCGTCGGAGTCGAAACCGGCCGTATTGGCGGCGTAGAGGTAGTCCATGTGGGGGCGCAGTTCGTCGAACCCGTAGTCGCGCGGATTCTGGCCGATGAGGTGGATCATCGCCGCCAACGCCACATCGCGGACCTGCGAACTGAACACAATCCGGTCGCCACCTTGCTGTGGGAGAGATTTTTGGCGGAGAGATGGCGGGGAATCGAACGAACGGGCGGCCGATTCTGAAAGAGATCGAGCCGTCTCACGCACGCGAAGCCGCAATTCGCCCCTCGTGGTGCCCTTCGCGTGACCCTGCCGCTGTGACAGGACCGAGTCGTCGGCCAGCAGAATCTCGAGCTCGGCGAGGTGCTCCGGCCCGCCCAGCTTGGCGACAGCGAAAATGGCGTTTTGAATCTGACTCCCTTGCGCCTGCGAACGGATCAATTGCAGCGACGGTTCGACCCCCGACGCGAACCCGTATTGCACGGCGATTGCAACGCGTTGCGCGGGGGACACGTCGTCTGCGTCGGCGATCCAGCGAGACAACAAACGCCTCAGCGCGGAATCGCCGGCGGAACTCAGTTCGTCCCGGACGGCTCGCTGTCCAAACACGACCGTCATGACCGAGTGGGCGGTTCCGTTGATGTCCAGTTGGGGGTCCAGCATAACGAACAACAGCACGGCGACCGTCGCCGGGGACATGCGGGACGCCGTCGAATCGCGTTTGGACCGGCGGAACTGCAACACTCGGCGTTCAACAGCCGTCCGCAATTTGGCGCCGGGCCGGTTTGTCAATCGCATGATTTCCGGCTCGTCGTGATGCATGGCGGCGAACAATTCGCGGGCTGGGGCGTCCCGCCCCACGATCCCTGCGAACCGACGCCATCCGGGGAGCAGACTTTCCCAATCGCGGTCTCCACCGGAGACAAACTCGCCGAGAATCCGTTGCTGTTCGGTCCGCTCGATGGTGTCGAGCAGTTGACTCGCACGGTAGCGGATTTCGAGATCGTTGTGCCGGGCCGCGCGGCGCAGCGAGGGGAGTGCCTCGGCACCCATCTCTTTCAACAGCGCAGCCGCACGCTCACGGTGGCCATACGACGCGGCTCCCAGTTGCTCGACCAACTGCTCCACCAGCGCGGAACCAACGAGCGGTCCCGGGGAATTGCGAGCCGTTCCCCCACCCAACTCCGCCGCTGCGGCGTGTGACAGGCCGCTCGCAAGCCCGGCGAGCAGCATCAGGCTCGCCAGCAGGATGCCGCTCGGTCGGAATGGTCGTCGCATCCGCGTCACTCTGGTGCCTCGAAAACTCTGCAGCTTCCACGCGATCAAACGCAGCAGTATCTGAGCCCAACTCAACAATCATACGTCCGGATTGCTCGGGTCGTCCACAGGAGTGTCCGGACTGCCGACATCAATCCTCCTTTGACGACGAGAACATGCCCCGTTGCGGGACCGTTCTGCGAACATTCAGGGCGAACGTACGTTTCACGATGGGGGGCTGTCGGCGTTGCCTCCGGGCTAACAGTCATCATGGACTGGCGTTAGCCCGGAGCCAACGGCGACGAGCGACTTCGGTGCGACGCCCCAACGCCAACAAACCGTGCGCCCTGGGCGAACGGTTATCCGGCGATGACCGTTCTGTAGGTGATCCGTTATACTCTTTTCTTGCGTGGTGAGCCGCGGACCGAACTTTCCCGATAACAGCCGATGAGGGAGCGCTGATTTTTTGGAAACTGATTCCCTGGACACTTCCGATCCCTCTTTCCGCCGGACCCCGGCTGCGGTCGGGACGGCCTGTCTGCTGCTGGGCTTCCTGCTGGCGGCTGTGGTGCTCACCGTGCGTCTCAACGCGGACTGGGGCCACTTGGGCAGCGTGATCGCCCGGAACCCGGTCCTCTGCTGGGGGATGTCGATCGGGTTGATGCTGGGCGGCATCGCGCTGATCAAGCAGGCATCGCACGACGAGATGGACTGGGCCCCCGCCCTTCGCGGCCCGAGATTTCGGCAGGCGGTGCTCTACATCCGGAGCGAATGCCCTCTTTGCGACGAAGCGGTCCGTACGCTGAAACCGTACCGCCCCTATCTGCCCAGGATCGCGAAGGTCGACGTCGACAACGACTCCGAGCTGAAGGAGAGATTTGGGACCTGTGTTCCCGTGCTCGAACTCGATGGTCGCGTCCGTTTTCGGGGACACGTGAATGAGACGCTGCTGCGTCGGTTGATCGAAGGCTCGCCGCCGGCGCGAGGCTGACGATTCGAGGGAAAGGCGACGATTTGTGGACAGGGACACATCAGCGGCGGCATGGGAGGGGGCTTGCTTGTTCGAGCGAAACCGGACTCGCGCGGTCCACATGGTTTTGCTCGCCCTCCTGTGTCTCGCGGTTGCTCCCGCCGCCGCGCGGGCCCAAGCATCCCCGTCGCCAACTGCGCCGTCGCCGACTGCCACGCCGCTCAAGCCCGTTCCGCTCAAAACAGGGCATGCGTTCCGACAGGCGTTGCAAGGAGCGGTCAACATCGTTCTCCCTCGTGCTGAGGTGCGCAACCTCATCGACCGCTTGGCAACGATGCACGGCATCGCCATCGTGCTCGATCGGCGCATCGACCCGAATCGGCGCATTGATGCGCAACTGACCCAACTCACGCTGCTCGACGGTTTGAAGTTTCTCGCTTCGCAGATCGACGCTGAGGCGGCGGTGATCGGTGCCACAGTCGTCATCGGACTGCCGGAGAGTCTCGACCGCATACGAACCGACATTGCCTTACAACAGCAGGCGCTCAAGGACCGTGACGGCGAGGAGATTCGTCAGCGGACCTTCGCTCTATTGCAGGGGCGAACAGTGCGGTGGGACGACTTGCAGACTCCGGCACAACTGCTGGGGCGAGTCGCGGACCAGTTTGAATTGACGGTCGACGGGCTCGAACTGGTCCCCCACGACTTGTGGGCGGACGGAGTGCTGTCGAAGGTTGATGCCCCGGAGGCTCTGGCCCTTGTCGCCGGACAGTTTGACTTGACGTTCGCGTGGAACGACGACCTCACACGGATTCGCTTAACGCCCTCGCCGGCACGCCTGACGGTTGAACACGTTCACGAAGCGAGCCGGGACCGCATCGAAGCAGCGCTTCCATCCGCGCGCACGGAGTTTCCACGGGCGAAACTGGAACGGTCCGGACGCCGCCTGCGTGTGACCGGGACGGTGGGCGAACAGGAGCAGATTGCCCGTCTCCTCGACGGCGACTCTGCGCAAGAGGCGATGCCGGCTCCTGATTTGGGTCCGCTGCGCAATCGCACATTCACGATCACGACAAAACGAGCGACGGTCGTGTCCGTGCTTCGCTACCTGGAAACAAGTGGTGTCCGCATTATCTATGACCCCCAGCTGTTGGCCGCTGCGGGAATCGATCTGTCCCGGAAGGTCACGCTCTCACTGAAGAACGCAACTGCGGAGGAACTTTTTCGGTCACTCTGCGAACCACTCGGCTTGGCCTTCGAAATCGAAGGCAAGACCGTGAAGCTCACGCCCCCGCCTGAGAGCCCGGAGAGCTTGTGAATTCTTCGGAGAAAACACCCGGTGTCTCATCATTTCGGGAAACGTTGAGGACCATCGCCGCGGAAATCAGGCTGCTCGCGTCCTCGTTGGTTCGAGACACCGGGTGTTTGGGCACACGTTGAGAAAAAATCACACCCTCGGAGCGTCAGCGATGGGTCCCAGGCGGTCCGGTGACCTGTCCAGCGCGAACGTGTTTTTGACAAAGGGGAGTTGTCGACAGTTCGCCGTCGGCGTTGCCTCCGGGCCAACCAGAATCATGGATTGGCGTCAGGCAATCTCATCAGATCGCGGGAGGGGCCGGCGTCAGGCACCGGGTTCTGAGGTCGCAGGGCCGCCCCTTGGCGTCGCCGGGCGCGCCTGACGCCGCTCGTTACGGGACGGAGGACGATCGGATGCCTTGATGCGGACGGTGATCGTGCCCGAGTTATCGGCCAAGTGCCCCCAGCCGTCCTGGCATCGAAGAAACAGATCGCCGGACGCCGGTGCTGTGAATGTCCCTTCTGCCGCCAATGCGAAAGGCGCGCTCAACTGGCCGTCCGAGAACACCACGCCGATGAGCTTCCCGGCCCCTTCTTCGGAGCCATTGGCGTCGATCGCCACGCCGCCGCTGGCGATAGTCCAGCTTCCTTCAGTCGCAAACTCATAGGTTGCGTCCGCCGTGACGCAAAGTCGCGATGCCTGCCAGCCATGGTCGGCAGCGATTTTGGAAACCACCGGACGCCCGCCGCGGGGGGAGCGAAACTTCGTCTTCCAATCCCAACGGCACAGGTCGACGCGGTAACCGGGCTCCAGGTTCTGGAGGAGCAAGCGGTACTCGAAATCAATCTCCTCCGCCTGAGTCCCATAGACTTGCCAGAAGCCGACATTCCGAAGGGTCGGATTGAGCAGTTGCAAGCCGAGCGGCTTGAACCGAAGGGCGTAGTTGGGGTTGTGTCCGAGCAGATGACAGAGCGCCCAACGGGACGCATAGTTCTGCCAGGAGTCGCCCGATGTTTGCAGCCGGCTGTCGACGATCGCCTGCAGTGGCTTTGGGTCACTCCGTTTGAGAAACCGGATGACCTGCAGCGGTGCCTGCACGCTGTTGTCATCCTGTTCCTGCCAGTAGTTGCCGACTTCGGCCATGCCTTCGGCGTACCACACCGGCCCGCACGTGCCAAAGGCATGCGTGCAATAGGCGTGGACGGCTTCGTGCTGAGGCGTGCCTCGGTCGGCGACGGCGTAGACGGTGGCCTTGCTCCGGAAGGCGTTGCCGCTGACGACGGTCTCGGAGACCGTCAGCCCACCCCCGCGGCGAATGGACTGGACGCCGGCCCGGTCCATGCTGGCGACCTGTTCCGCAGGCCAGCGGGTGAAGTCTTTGGCGACATACATGGGGATGACCCCGCGATGGGGCCGGCCCCAATAGGCGGAGACGAGCCGCAGCATGGTCTCGAGCCTCGCAAGCAACTCCCGGGCTTCTTCCTCGGACAAGTCCGTTGTGATCAGGAAACTTTTCGACCGGACCGTCCGCAGCCCACCCTCGCGATCGGCGTCGGTTGTCGCTTCCCGTTTCTCCGGACCGGCCAGGGCAACGGACGGCGCGCGGCCTCCTGCCAACAGGCTCAGCCCGATCACGATTGCCACCACGGTTGCATTCGGAGTGCGGGACATGACAAACCGATTCCTGATCAGCGCTTGGGACTCCAGCGCAGGGTTGAACCGCCAAGATGCCAAGAGCGCCAAATCAAGTTCTTGACAAGACGTACGGAGTACGGTGCCGTTTTCTGGTCAACGAATCCCTGCTGGGAAGAGTTTGCCCGAATGCTCATGTCGACTTGGCAGGCCCGTGGCAGACACAAATGATTCATGCGTCTTTTGGCGGACTTGGCGAACTTGGCGTCTTGGCGGTTTTTTGCCCCGTCGGCTCCGCGCAGCCACATTGGCGCGTGCAACGGGGTGCGAATGTGGCGGCCATCCAGCCTTCACTGTAACGGCGTCGCCACTGGAAATTCAACGTGCCCGTGACTTGCTGTGAGAGCCGAGATTCGTGTCTGTGGTACGTCGGTTGCGTTATCGGCTCCCGTCGAATCGGACGGTCCGACTCAATCGGCTTCCCTTTCTCGCGAGATTCAACGGAGCTGGTGACAGCCAGGCAGCCCGCCGAGGGCCATCGCGGGAATAGGTAAGTGCACGAATCTCCTGAGCGCTCAAGGGGTTACACGTGACAAGGCAGTTGTGTTTCGCACTCACGTTGTTGGCAACGACACTCACATTTCCCGCGGCTGCGGCCTTCGCCGATGACGCTCCACCTGAGCCTGCGGCAGCCGAACTCGATTCCGGCAATGTCGCCTGGATGCTCACATCGTCAGCGTTAGTGCTCATGATGACGGCACCCGGTTTGGCGCTGTTTTATGGTGGACTGGTTCGCAAAAAGAATATCCTGGGCGTGATGATGCAGTGCGTGTTCCTGATGGGACTGATGAGCGTCGTCTGGGCCCTGTGGGGCTACAGCTTGGCCTTCGGCGGTTCAAGCCCCTATTTTGGCAACTTAGAGCACGTCTTGCTCAAGGGGGTCATCCCCTCATGGGTCGATGGCGCTGTTGTTGTTCCGCAAACCGACGGGTTGCCCGACTCGATTTTCATGGTGTTTCAAGGGATGTTCTTCATTATCACGCCTGCGCTGATCTCCGGGGCGTTTGCCGAGCGGATGAGATTCAGCACGATGTGTGTGTTCCTGGTCCTGTGGGGCACGTTCGTCTATTGCCCGATCGCGCACTGGGTTTGGGACAGCGATGGATGGCTGTTCAATTACGGTGAGTTCGGCGCTCTGGATTTTGCGGGAGGCACTGTGGTTCACATCAGCTCGGGGGTGTCAGCATTGATCTGCGCCCTGTTGATTGGCAAGCGTCTCGGCTTCGGACAGGAGCCGATGCCCCCCCACAACCTGACGTACACGTGCATTGGGGCAGCGCTGCTGTGGGTCGGTTGGTTCGGCTTCAACGCGGGGAGTGCTCTGGCGGCCAATGCAACAGCGGCCAACGCGTTCGTGGCGACTCACCTGGCGGCGGCCGCGGGAGTGTTGGGCTGGTCGATGGCGGAGTGGGTGAAGCAAGGCAAACCCACCATCCTTGGAGCTTGTTCGGGAGCCGTGGCGGGATTGGTCTGCATCACCCCAGCCTGTGGAGCCGTCACGCCGACTTCGGGGATCGTCCTCGGTCTCATTGGGGGCATTGCGTGCTTCTGGGCGTGCACGTCGCTGAAAAACAAGTTCGGGTACGACGATTCGTTGGACGCGTTTGGTGTTCATGGTGTCGGCGGAACCGTCGGCGCCTTGTTGACCGGAGTGTTCGCCACCCGCGCCATCGTTCCGGATGCCGTGAACCCCGTCGGGCTGCTCGAAGGGAACCCGACTCAGATGATTGCACAGCTCGCCGGCGTCGTGGCCGCCGCTTCCATCGCCATCGTGGGAACCTTCGTTATCCTCAAGGTTCTCGACGCCACGATGGGCTTACGCGTCACGCAGGACGAAGAAATCCAGGGCTTGGACCTCAGTCAGCATGGCGAGGAGGGTTATATCTTTCTGTGAGCGACCAGTGCATCCGCCCAATGGTGGGCGTGACTGGGGCGATCTGAAATCAATGATTGACAATCCGCCCGGAATTCTGGGGCTGTGGACAGTGAACGAGCCGCGTCACGGCCCCAGTCTTCGGTCCGAGGACACGTCTGCGTTGCCTGATCAGCGCCCCAGCCACCCGAATGTGAGAGAGCACCGCCATCGAATGGATGCCCGCACGAGCCGCGGGGGCGGTCGCTCTGTTGTCGGAGGACGGCCTTCCGGAGAATAATAGGGCCGCAGCAACCTCCCGGCAGGGAACGAACCCCTGGCTCACGAAACCCGAACTGTTGACTGACGTGTCAGCCGAAAGGAATGACTGATGAAGAAAATCGAGGCGGTGGTCCGCCATTACAAGCTCGAAGAGGTCAAGGATGCTTTGACCGAAGTGGGTGTCAAAGGCATGACGGTCACGGAGGTCCGCGGTTTCGGCCGTCAGAAGGGGCATAAGGAGCAGTATCGCGGGGCCGAGTACACCGTCGACTTCCTGCCGAAAGTCAAACTGGAAGTCATCGCCGACGATGAGGACGCCAAGTCCGTCATCGACACGATTCTGAGCACGGCCCGCACCGGCCAGATCGGCGACGGCAAGATCTTCGTGACCAATCTGGAAGAAGCCATCCGGATTCGGACGGGAGAAACCGGCTCCGAGTCTCTCTAAATCGCGAACCGCTGAGCCTCTCTCAACACAACGAACCTCAAAGGACGTCGCCCTGATGAAAAAGATTGAAGCCATCATCCGGCACTACAAGTTGGAAGACGTGAAGAAAGCACTCACCGACAGCGGCATCACCGGGATGACGGTCACGGAGGCCCGCGGGTTCGGGCGGCAGCGGGGCCACAAGGAACAGTACCGGGGAGCCGAGTACACGGTCGATTTCATGCCCAAGCTGAAGGTCGAAGTCGTCGTCGCCGATGAGCAGTTGGACAAGGCGATCCAGTCGATTACCGAGTCGGCCCAGACCGGGAACGTCGGTGACGGCAAGATCTTTATCACCGCGCTCGAGGATATCATCCGTATCCGCACCGGGGAGACCGGCGTCGAGGCGATCTGACAGCCGGGAGCAGTGTCTGTGGCGGAGTGGCAGGAGCGCGATACGGCGTGATCGCTCACCCATTCTGGGGCCGTCACCCTCGCTCTTCATCGGCCAGGGTGCATCCGCTCACTGGTGGGGGGGTGGCTGGGGCGATCTGACACTGATGATTAGGTCGTGTTGACATTCAAGAATGGGTCGCACGGGTTGTCCCAACCCTTGTCGCCCCGCGACAAGAAGCCTTTGCGTGAATCGTCCGGTGAACGATACGCTTCCCGCTGCTGCGCGGCACCGGTTGGGACAACCGGTGCTCCCCGGATCTTCCTTTGAAATCAGACCGCTTGAATGTCAACACGGCCGAGTAAGCCGCTCGGAAGTCTGGGGCTGTGGGCAGTGAACGAGTCGCGTGACGGCCCCAGCGCTCGGTCTCACGACACGTTTCCGCTGCCCCAACAACGCCCCATCCACCCTGAAATGAGCGAGCACCACCATCCAACGGAGACACCCCATTGGCCACGGCCCCTGGAATTGGATGCGGCACTGTTGCTCCCCGTTTCTTCGGCGCCCCAGCCACCCACGAATAAGCAGAGGCTTTCACCGGACCAACCGACTCCGAGCGGTCTGTCGTGAAGTGCCTGTGCCGTGGTAACATCCGGCGCACGCGCTGCGACGACGGTGACTCGGCGTGCCGCGCCCGATGAACCTGCGGATATGACTGGTACGCCGAATCCATCGCCCATGAGCCCCGCCGCACCGACTGCTTCATGCACGACCGACCTTGCGCCCCTGCGTGCGCGGGTCGCTGAGATTCGTGAACAGGCACACGAGCGGTTTCGATCGGGACGGAGCGGGATCCTTGTCGCCTGCTTTCTCTCCGAATCTCTGGACGGGCTTCTGTGCGAGTTAATGGAGCAGGCCATCGCCGCTTGGCCAGAGGACCGCCGAAACCGGGCCCGGGAGTCCGGTTGTCTCGTTGCGGTGGGGGGGACTGGTCGTGGGGAAGCGGCCCCCTATTCGGACATCGATCTGCTGTTTCTTGACCGGGGCACGTCCGAGAGTGCGTTTCGGGATGCCGCTTCACGCATGACGCAGCTCTGCTGGGACGCCGGGCTGGAGCTGGGGCATAGTGTGCGCACCATTCGCGAATGCCTCTCGCTGGCGCGTCAGGAGAGCCAAATCGCGACCTCACTGGTCGAAGCCCGCGGTTTGTGGGGCGACGAGAGCCAGGTGGCACGGCTGAAGTCCGCCTACCGGGCCAAGGTGGTCCGGCCGCGGCTGCGAGCCTTCATCGAGTCGTGTATTGCGGCCCGCAGCGAGGACTGGGGCGACCAACGGCCGACGGCGCTTGAGTTAACGCCGGACGTCAAGAAATCACTGGGAGGGCAGCGCGACCTGCATTTGATTCGCTGGATGACGTACGCCCTGTGCGGCCATCCTGATCTGGAGTCACTGCGACTGCATGGGCTGCTGCCGCGCGAGGACATTCGCCGGTTGCGCACCGCCCGCGAGTACCTCACCCGCATTCGGCTCGACCTGCACTTTGCCGCGGGCCGCGCCCAGGATGTGCTGACGCGCGAAGACCAACTGAGACTGGCGGCCGAAGGTGGCTACGAGGGGACCGCCGCCCAACGTCCCGTCGAACAGTTCATGCAGAATTACTTTCGCCAGAGCTCTGCAATTGCGGAGATCACGCGGCGGCTGATTGCATTGGAGCGGCGGCCGTCGCTGCTGCGGGGATTGGTCAACGGATTCGGCACGCATCGGTCCGACGGTGTGCTCCTCATTCGTCCGCAGGAGATCGATGTTCGCCCGCGCAACTTGCCGAGCGTGACCCAGTCGGTCGAGTCGATGCTCAAGCTGTTTAAGTCAGCATCCCTGTACGGGTTGCTTCCGTCGCCTCGCGTGATGGCGGCGATCAAGCACGCGGTCCCGGAAAAACCGGCTCCGCTCTCAGCGATGGAGGCGGCGACGTTCCGAAACATCCTCCGTTCTCCGAAGATGGTCGGTCCGATCCTGCGGGAACTGTTCGACTGCCGGCTGCTGGACTATGTGATCCCGGAGATCTCGCACACACGTTGCCTGTTGCAGTTCAATCAGTATCACAGTTATACCGTCGACGAACACACACTGCGGGCGCTGGAAACGGTCGCCGCCTTTGAGCAGGACGAGGGACCGGTTGGCTCCGCATATCGTCAGATT
The DNA here is from genome assembly GCA_029259845.1 of Planctomycetaceae bacterium. GTDB lineage: Bacteria > Planctomycetota > Planctomycetia > Planctomycetales > Planctomycetaceae > JAHBXU01. Next base: position 19,999 of record JAJDEI010000228.1, read on the forward strand.
CAACGCAAAGACGTCCTGCACCTGGCGTTGCTGCTGCACGACATTGGCAAAGGGTACGAAGAGGACCACAGCGAGCTTGGATGCCGCATCGCCGAGACGGTTGCCGCGCGACTTGAACTCTCGGACGATCGCCGCGACCAAGTGATGTTGCTCGTGCGTGAACATTTGGTGATGGCGGACCTCGCCATGCGGCGGGACTTCACCGACGAATCGCTGCTCGTCAATTTCGCCCGGCAGGTCGGTACTCCGGACACGCTCCGCATGCTGTTCGTACTGACGGTTGCCGACATCACGGCGGTCGGTCCGGGAGTGTTCTCCTCCTGGAAAGGAGACCTTCTTGCCGATCTGTTTGACCGGGCCATGATGATCGTCAGCGGCAAACGATACAGCTACCTGGAAGAGTCGCGGATGCAGGCGGCCAAGCGGCACGTGGCGGAGTCCATCGTGCCACTCGATTCGCACCAGGACGATCATTCGTGGCAACGCTGGATCGACCGGCAGCTCGCGGGGTTTTCGGCCTACTATCTCACCTGCACGCCCCCCCACCGTATCGCCGCCGATCTCGACATCATCCAGCATCTGCAGGAGGGCGAAATTCGCGTGGAGGGAGTTTTCGACCGGTCGGCGCATGCCGTCGATTATCGCATCATCATGAAAGAGAACGTCGCAGCCGGTTGCTTTCATCGGATCACCGGGGCGCTGACGGCCAAGCGGTCGGAGATCATCTCGGCGGAAATCAACACGGCGGTCGGCGGGATCGTCGTCGACAGTTTCCGCGTGTTGGACCGTGACTACTCCGGAGAGATTCCGACCGAGCGAATCAACGAGGTGAGCGACGCGATTCGCCGCGTGTTGACCGAGGATGTGCCGATTGAACCGCTGTTTCAGCGAACCTTTCGATTCGGGGCGTTTGAAAAACAGGGGCCGGGGGCTGATCTGCCGCTGCGCGTCGTCGTCGACAACAACTCGTCGGACAGCCGCACGATTCTGGACGTGTTCGCTTACGACCGCCCCGGACTGTTGTACGTCGTCAGCAAGACCCTGTTCGAACTGGAGCTGTCAGTCGATCTGGCGAAGATCGACACGCATTTCGATCAGGTTGTGGACGTGTTTTACGTGACGGGAAACGACGGCGGCAAGATCACCGACGAAGCCCGGCTGCGTTACATTCGAGACACTTTGCAGACGCGGCTCGAAGAATTCGACCGGGAGGAACGTCTCGGTTGACAGCCGGGAGACGCGGCGGGTGGCGGGGGCGCGGCACGAGTGTCCGATGAACTTGACGCGCTGAGCACGGGGACCGTGTCGCCGTTTGGTGGGTCGTTCACGGCCCCCGAATCGGTCGCTCGACCGGAACTCGTCGCAGAGTGGCGATTGACCCGTCGCTAACGCTCTGGGCTCTGAGAGGAGGCCGTCGGAGGTGAGATCGGTGAAAAGTTGCATCTTCCGCGGCCGATTCTTCGCCGTCGATGTCGCTCCGGCATCGCGGCTGCAGGTCTGGGAGGATGCCGATATAATCAGCCGGTATGAGCGACCCCTTCGGAGACATCCCCGAGCTGGCGGACCTGGAAATCGGACACGGGCTGATTCGTGTGCCGATGGAGATCAACGTCCCCTTCACGCCGCGGGTCCGTGCGCTGGTCGATACGGTCGAGTTCCAGCGGCTGGGGCAGATCAGCCAGTTGGGACTGGTGTCCCGCGTCTATCCGGGGGCGCGGCATTCCCGCTTCGAGCACGCATTGGGGGTCTATCACAACGCGCTCTGTTATCTTCACCAACTGCGCAAAGATCCGAGGTTTTGTGAGCTGATCGATTCCCGTTCGGCGGAACTCCTGATCGCCGCCGCGCTGCTGCACGATTTGGGACATTGGCCGTTCTGCCATCCGATCGAGGACATGGACCTCGACGGGATGGCGCGGCACGAATCCTGCGCGGCCCGCTTCTTAACGCCGGACAGCGAACTTGGCCACGTGCTCAACGACGACTGGGGCCTTGATCCGGCGGACGTGCTGGACATCCTCTCGACCCGCACGGACACGCCGCGGATGCGGCTGCTGCGTTCGATCCTGTCCGGGCCGATCGACATCGATAAAATGGACTATCTCGACCGCGACAGCCTGCACTGCGGCGTGCCGTACGGCCGGCACTTCGACCGGCATCGGCTGATCCAGTCACTGCTGCTCAACGAAGCGGGGGACGGACTGGCCATCTCGTACAAAGGAAAAACCGCCGCCGAGTTGATGGTGTTCGCCCGGTACGTGATGTTCAGCGAGGTGTACTGGCATCACGCGGTGCGCTCGGCGACGAGCATGTTCGCCCGCGGTTTCTTCGAGCTGCGCGACGGGATCGACAACGACTGCCTGTTCACACAGACTGATGCCGCCATGATCGCCGAGCTTCGCGAACTGGCGCGAGGCACCGTCGCCGGGCCGCTGCTGGAGGGAATCTTCGGCGGTCGCCGGGCGCTTTACAAACGGGTTGCCGAATGCGGCCACGACCGGCAACGGGAATTGTTCGAGCAGTTATCGGGACGGCCGTATGCAGACATCGTCCGCTGCGGCGAAGAATTGGCTCGCCTCATTGGCAGCCGTCTCGGACGGCAACTGGAGCGAACCGCGCTGTTGATCGATGCACCTCCGCCGCATCGCGAGATCGAATTCGAGATCGACGTCTACTATCCGCACGAGAACGAATATCGGCCTCTGCACGAGGTCTCGCCCGTCGTCGATGCCTTGGCAAAAACGCAGTTTGACCATTACGCAAAACGTGTGCGTGTCTTCGGATACCCATCCGTCGCTCCGCAGATTAAGCAAATTGACGACATTGACAAACTCCTGCAACAGGCGGTTTCGGCCGCGACCGACTGACGGGTGCGTCCCGCCTTGCCACGATTGTTGGCGAAGCAATGGTTTGAGAATCCGCGATTGGACAACCGGCAAGGCGGTGGCATCCTTGGTCCGACCTGTTTCGGCGACGGCTTTCGTGGGGACGGCCACATTGGCAGCGTGCGACGATCGTCAGTCGGCCGCTTTGCTTCAGGAGGGCGTTCTGCCGCGCCGAGGGCCCGATCGGCATGACGGCAATCGCGGCAGCGGACAATCCGGCCCCCCTTCAGTTGAGCCGGTTCAGTCCGGCGTCTGCAACACGAGTGTGCAAGCCTCTCACGGCCGCACAGAGGGCATGGGATGTCGGGCATGTGACGTCGGGGATGGGATGTCGGGCATGGGATGTCGGGCATGTCCAGCGAATCAGGCATCTTGGTTTTCCGTTGTGATCACGGACTTCAGCATGGCGAGGAGACGGGCAGTCTGCATGGGGAGATCGTGTTCAGCCGCGACAAAGGCTCGCCCGCCGCCGGTCGGCCGGTCCGGATCGTGCGATCCAGCCGATCCGTCCGGTCCGCTCAGTTTTCCCGGTCCGCCCGACTGGCACCAGACGGACTTCACGTATTCCGCCAGACGATTCGTGTCTCCTTCCGCACACAGCCCGCACTGAGATGCCTGGATGAAGTCGCCACCGACTTCGAGCGACGCAACCGGGACGCCTGTTGCTGCCGCCTGAAGAAACACGTTGGGGAACCCCTCTAACGCAGACGTGCTGACGAATACCGCCGCGTGCTCGAAGACGACGGGCATCAAATCAAACGGCACGGAGGACACGATCCGCACATTCTTGGGGCAGTGATCTCGCACAGCTTTCTCAACAACTCGGTCGCGCGGATTCAGGATCATCAGGAAATCGACGTCCGGACTCATCCTTGCGACTTCCAATAGCAGATCGGGCCGCTTGTGGAGAGATTCCGCCCGCCCGACCCACAAGGCATACCGCCGGAGGCCGCCGGTGATCTCTTGAGAAAGTGGCAACGCGCGCCGTTGGTCCCAGGCGTCCAAATCGATCGGATTGGCGATGATTGTGCTCTCGCGGCCGAATCGCTCTTCCACCAGGCGATGCTGAAGGGGAGTCTGCACGACGATGGCATCGGCGCGTTGCAGGATTTCGTAGCACACCTCTGCGGCGTCTCCATAGGGACTGACATAGCCGGAATCCGGCTGATACCGCTCGTCAAGGTCGCCGTCCGAGCCGATCATCAGGATCGCCTTGCGGCCGGTCGCATGGGCTGAGGCGATCACCCGCGCGGAATTCGCCTGGACGCCGAACGTGCAGAACAGATCGGCTGTTTGACGGACGAGAAACGGATCAGCCCGCCACGGATCGCGACGCCCGCGGGCGAACAGCCGACAAGCTGCCAACGCGGGCAGCGTCCCCAGCAGCGACCACTCCCAATGCCGCAGTTGCAGACCGGGCCATCGCGAAGATTTTTCGAGACAGCGACCGGCCGATTCGTAGAGCGCGTAGAGCCGGTCGACGCGGGGGATCACGTCGACGTTCTCCCGCTGGAACGGCTCGTGGCGGCTGTCCGCACGGACGACGAAACGGACGTCACATTGTCCGGAACGCGCCAAGCCGCGAGCGAACGTCCACGCACGGGTTTCCGTCCCGCCCACCGGTCGTCCCAGCGAAGGATCGATCGCCGGCAGGGCATGCAGTGCAACGAAACAGACGCGCAGCGGTGGTGTGGTCGCCTGTTCCCTGCGCTCCATGAGTTTCTCACCCTCCGGGACTTCCCCGCCGTCCAAGAGACTCCGCCCCGGCGCGTTCATTCGATGATGCGGACCGTTGGCGGTTCCGCGTAGTCGGTCCATGCGGTGTCCAAGAGGGCCGCATCGGGGCGTCCGTCGTGAAGCACGTACCGATAGCGTGACGTGAGTGGCTGTTCCGGCTCAATCGTCATTTCGCCGAGCACGACCGGTGTGTAGACAAAATACGGTTTGCTCGGATGCAGTCTTACTGGCGCAGGGAACCGGAGATTGTCCGGATGCTGCAGGACGGCAACACCGCACGGGCGCCCCTGGAGTACTCCGAACAGATCGGTCCAGCGGGGCCGCGTATGATTCCCATCGGCCCGCGACTTTCCCTCACTGGTGAGAAAATCGCTTTTCGTCGGGTCGAGCCACGCGGAGTTGCCGCGAAACGCCATTCCGCCATAGTGAAACTCCTGCACGACCAGGGGCAGTTCCGTTGCGCATCGCTGCTCCGATTCGAGGTCGATCAGGAACATGTCCGTCCGGTCATAAACTCGTATGGTCCATGTTTCGTCGAGAACCGTTACCGGCTCCGGCTTGGCAGAGAGGTCGACGTGCCTGAGGCGGACCGAGAAATCGCCGAACACCGGACCGCTGGCAAGGCTCGTTACCTCGACGTGCTCAACGGCTCCTGTTCCGCCGGCCTGGTTCCAGAAATCGACCGGCCGCCCGTCGAATTCAGTCTTCACCCAGGCATTGAAGATGCCGTGCTGATGCGGATGGTCGGCGGGAAAGGCTGCGGTCAGCACACGCCCGCCGGGTGTCTGCAACGGGTGAATGAAACCGCTGCGGCGATAGACGGTATCGAGGCCGGCGGGCGGGGCGACGGCCGCCGTGTGATACGTGAGCACCGGCTTGCCCCGCACGTTGACCGTGACGGATCGGCCGTCGTCCGTGCACGTTACGGCTGTTTTTCGGTCGCGGTCAAAACGGGTCGCCGACAACCGATAGCTTCTCGCCTGATGTGCCGGAAGACGGTCGTGCAGCATCCACACGGCCTGCGGCGGCTCGGCGTCGGCGGCGGCGGCGGCGGTGCGTTGAACGGGCAGCTCTTCTCCGCTGTCAATCTGCTGCAACCAAATTGTCTTCGCGTCGGCGAGTTGGGGCGGGAGGGGGAACAGAATGGGGACATGCTGGCGTTCGTGGTCACCGGCTTTGACCTCCACGACGACGCTTTCCCGGGCGGACGTCGTTCCCGGAACGCTGGCGGCCAGTGTGATCGCGGTTACCGTCCACGCGACGCAGCCTGGGACGAACTTCATCGATTCTTCTCCGGTCTTGGCTCACCTTCCCGGACATCTTGTTCCCAAGCGACCGCTTGGGAACAAGGAAGGATTCGCGCACTAGATGCGCGTTCCACATCACCCGTGCCCGATGTGCTGTTGGCACTGCATGGCATTGTAGGCGAGTTTGGTAGTCCCGTCCGGGCGCAGCAGGCCGGCGTTGGGGAAGTGGTGGGGGGCGGCGTCGGAAAAGTGGTTCCAATAGACGCCGGTGACGGCCGGTTTGGCCATCAACAGGGGGACGAACGTCTCGATCCACTCCGCCTGCGCCTCTTCGCTGCAGGGCTGGTTCCAAACCGGCGTGGCGACTTCCAGATCGTCATCCGCGACCGGGTCGGTGGCGAGCGACGAGGGAAATGCCAGGGTGATGTGCAACTGGATGCCCAGCCGGCTCCAATCGTCGATCAGCCGGGAAAAACTGAACATGTCGCGGGAAAGGCAACCGTGCGGACGGTATCCCACGCTCAGTTCCAGGTTCACGCCGGCGAGCCCCAGATTGGAGCGGACGACCGCGTCGGCGAACTGGAATGGAGAAAGACGATGCTGGCCCCGCGCCTGATAATCCCCCCACGGCTGATCGATACGGATGAACAATTGGGCGTCGTCGTCGGTGCGTCCGGCCGTTTCCAGCGTGCGGGCCACCAGTCCCAGCCGGTTTTCTTCGCTGATGGCGAGGGCACCGCCACTGTTGCCGTAGGCGGAGACCTCCCACAGCCGAATGCGGCCCATGTAACGCGAGACGGCCGTTTCGACCCAGTCGCAGACGAAACTCTGCATGTTGACGATGTCGTTTTCCCAGGGCTGCAACCATCCGGGAAGCCCGCCGGTTCCCAGGTCGATCAGTGGTCCGCCGCGCGGGAGCTGCCGGTGCTCAACACAGCAATCAAGCAGGCCGTCGACAATCTCCCATTGGTACTGTCCTTCGACCGGCTCGATCCGTTTCCATTCGATGGGGAGGGCCGCTGCCTGGAACAGGGAGCAAAACTGTTCCCGGGTCTGTTCGTCCGGCAGGCCCCACGGGAGCCCGCATCCAAGCGAGGCGGGCAGATTTTCGGTGGCCCGGTAAGAAATCGCCAGACGTTGGTCAGTATAGGCCCTTAACAGCAGGTCCGAGGCCTTGCAGGCTTCGACGAGCGCCTCACGGGCGAGGCGGCTGGACTGTTCCGGGTCGTCCTGGTCGGCCGACGCCTGAGCCAACAGCCGAAAGGCGCGACGCTCCGCTTCGCGAAATTCGTCCGGGATCACCATGTGGATCTGTTCCCAGACCGCCGACTGGTCCCGCAGTTCGGCGATTCTGCCGCGCGCGAGTTCCAGCGCAAGCAGATAGGGCGTCTCCCGCTCACGCAGTGACGATGTCGACAGCACGGGGCGTCCGAAGCCTTCGACGGGAAACGCCACATGGAGCTTGCCGCTGTCCGAATTCAACCGCCGACAAACGAGCAGATTGCCGGAGATCTCAACCTGCGTGGGGAAAACGTGCCGGTCGAATCCGCTGACGTAAGCGCGGTGGATCTCCGGCCAATCGGCCAGCAACTCCGTCGGAGAGATCAAAAACCGCATCACGCCCATGCCGTCCTCCGGCAGGACGAGCGGTCGGCGCTCCACCTGCAAGTCGTATCCCGGCTGCACGTTGGATCGAAAAGCCGAGGGTGGGCGATCACGAACTTCACCACTCTCCTTCGCAAATTGCCGCGTTTGGACGGAACCGGGGGACCGGGCACGCGGAATGGGAAACACCGAATGGGAAAAGCGTGCCGGAGGCCCCCGAATGTTCAGTCGCGACTCCGCAGCGGAACTCTGTGTGTGACCGGCAAGTGTATCCGCCGGCAGATTGATGTTCAAGAAAGCTGCCCTATACTGTGTGGGACCGGGGGTATCCGTTCGATGGTGGTACTCGCTCATTTCATGGCGGCTGGGGCGTTGTTGAGGCAGCGGAAACGTGTCCTGAGACCGAACACTGGGGCCGTCACGTGGCTCGTTCACTGTCCACAGCCCCAGAGTTCCGAGCGGCTGACTCATCATCGGTGTCAGATCGCCCCAGCCACCCCCCACCAGTGAGCGGATGCACCCGTGTGCGACCGCGTTCATCCCGGTCTCTGGACCGGATGTGAGGACGCCTTCCCTGGCTTATGAATCCCAAGAACCGACGGAACCCAATCGATGACTGCTGCCCTGCTGACGACCGCTCTTACCGGTGTGCCTGCACGACACGGCAAAGTTCGCGATCTGTATGACTTCGGCGACCGGCTGCTGCTGGTGGCGACCGACCGGATCAGCGCGTTTGACTTTGTGTTGCCGTCCGGCATCCCCGACAAGGGGCGGGTGCTGACGAAAATCAGCGAGTTCTGGTTCAACAAGCTCGGCGTCCCGCATCACTTGCTCAGCATGGATCCGACGACGCTTCCGTTGCCGGAAGGGACCGACGTCAGTGGCCTGGAAGGCCGCAGCATGGTGGTCCGCAAGACCGAAGTCGTCCCTGTCGAGTGCGTCGTTCGAGGGTATTTGTCAGGCTCCGGATGGAAGGAATACCAAAACAGCGGCACCGTCTGCGGCGTTGAGTTGCCGTCCGGATTGCGGGAAAGCGAGCAACTCCCCGAACCGATCTTCACGCCGACAACGAAGGCCGAAGAGGGGCACGACATGCCAATGACATTCGCCCAGGTGGAGGCCGCGATTGGTGCCGAACGGGCCGCACAGATTCGCGACTTGTCCCTCGACATCTTTCGCCGCGGCTCCGAGTATGCCCGCACGGAAGGGCTGATCATTGCGGATACGAAGTTCGAGTTCGGCGTCGTTGGCGGCGAACTGCTGCTGATCGACGAAGTGCTCACGCCGGACAGCAGCCGCTTCTGGCCGGAGGATCAGTATGAACCGGGACATGGGCAACCGTCATTCGACAAGCAGTTCGTCCGCGACTGGCTGCTGCAATCAGACTGGGACCGCCAGAGCACTCCTCCCGGACTGCCGGACGACGTTGTGGCGAAGACCCGCGAGAAGTACATCGAAGCCTACGAGCGGCTGTCGCAGCAGTTCTTTGCGTGGAAGTGAGCGGGAGGGCGGTCGAAGGAGATCGACACCCGAACGGACTTTCGATGCCTTGATCTGAGATTTGAAGTTTGAAATCTCAGATCTGAAATCCAAAATCCCTGCCCCCCCCGACCCCAGCCCAACGACTTTCCGCGCGGCGTCATGGCACAGACTTTTCTCGAATACCTCGACGCTCTCGCTGAGCGGAATTTGGCCTGGCCACAGCCTCCGCAGCCGAAGCCGCTTCCGGCCAAACCGACGCTCAAGCCGCTGCCGGACATCCGAGCCGTGACGTGGTCGGTCTACGGGACGCTGCTCACGATCACCGACGGGAAGCTGCTGCATCTGCATCCCGATGCGGTCCGTAATCAGATCGCCCTGCAGAAGACGATCGAAGAATTCCGTATGTGGTTCAGCATGTCCCGCAAGCCGGGGCAGCCTTGGGAGTACATGCTCCGGCAGTACGAGCGGATGGTCAAGACGTTTCAAATGGCCGGCACCAAACGCAAGGGAGACTTCCCGCACGTCGACTCGTCACGCATCTGGGAACGGCTCATCGACCGGCTGCAGCAGAACGAATACACCTGGGACCGGGACACCTACGGAGACGAGGCGGACTATGCGGACAAAGTGGCGTATTTCTTTCATGCGAACCTGCAGGGCGTCCGCGCGGCCCCGAATGCGGCAGACACTTTGATCCAGTTGATGCAAAGAGGCGTCGTCAACGGGCTGCTCGCGGACACGCAGCCGTTCACGATGGCTCAGTTGTTGAACGTGTTGGAGGTGCGGGATAAACTGCAAACCGGAGAGCAATTGTTCGTCCAGCCGCTGTTGACGGAGACGCACCGTTTGGGGGTTCGCAAGCCGTCGCCCACGTTGTACGAAGGTGCGGTCCGGCGGGCCCATCAATCCGGGTTCGAGCCGCACCAGGTGCTGCACGTGAGCCATCGGCTGACCGATGATCTGGGCATCGCCGGCGAATTTGGATTTCGCACGGCCCTGTATGTCGGAGATCGTCACAGTTGCCGGGTCACCGCCGAGCAACTTAACGATCCGGATCACAAACCGGACCGCTTGATTACCGACCTCGCTCAAGTATTGGATATTGTCGTCACCTAGTCGCATGCAGATCCGGACCTACGAGTACTCCGATGAACGGGGTGTGATCGACCTGTGGAACGAAGTGCTGCCGGATAGCGCGCCGCACAACGAGCCTGCAATATCGCTGCGAAACAAGTTGGCCATTGACGGAAGCCTGATCCTGGTCGCTGTCGAGAGTCGCAACATTGTTGGGACCGTGATGGGTGGGTACGACGGCCATCGTGGCTGGGTCTATTCACTTGCCGTGCTGCCATCTCGTCGACGCCGCGGCGTCGGTACTGTACTTGTTCGTGAGTTGGAAACACGGCTCCAAAGACGAGGGTGCTTGAAGGTTAACTTGCAAATCCGCGCGTCAATCACCGGTGTGGTGGCGTTCTACGAGCGACTGGGATATGACGTCGAGGAACGCCTGAGTTTGGGAAAGCGGCTTTACGAATAGCCGCCGCATCGTCAACAATCCGGCTCTGAATTCACAAGAGACTTTCGCACCATGCCGCCGCAATCACTCTACGACGTCACACAATTCGACTTCGACAACCCGATGTTCGATCTCGATGAGATTCGCAAGGTGAATCCGCAACGGCACGAAATGGAACAACTGACGGGCGTCGTGCATATCGACCGGGACAACGACGGGTTGGTCGGATTCAAGGACATTACCCACGACGAGTTTTGGATTCAGGGACACATGCCGGGCTTCCCGCTGATGCCGGGCGTGATCCTCTGCGAGTGCGCGGCTCAGCTCGCCGGATTCTACGCGCGCAAATATGACATTCTCGGAGCGGGCGATTTTCTCGGCTTCGGCGGAATGAGCGACGTCCGTTTTCGGGGAGCCGTCTTTCCCGGCTGCCGCCTGGTGATCGGTGCCCGCGCCACGCGCGTTCGCCCCAAACGGCGGGCCGAATTCGAGTTCCAAGGCTTCGTCAACGAAAAGATGGTCTTCAGCGGCAACATGATCGGCGTGCCAATCGACCGAGACCATCGGATCGGCTAGTGTGTCATCCCGTCTTGGCGTTGGAGTTCAGCCTTTAGGCTGCGAAAACAAGCGAAAGCTTGAACTCCAACTCCCCAATTGAAGTTTGACCGAATTCTCCCCGCCATGAGCCAATCGCCAGCCGTGCACAGCCGGGACCGGGCGGTGCAACCCACGGATCTGAAACCGTACCTTTTCTCCCTCTCTGATGTGCAGGACGAACTCGGCAGCGTCCTGGATTGGCCGACGTTGTTCGGAAACGGGCATCCGGTTGAGATCGACGTCGGTTGCGCGCGCGGCCTGTTTCTCGTGTCCTCCGCAGAGGCGAATCCGCACGTCAATTACCTCGGGATCGAGACCGATTGCGGCAAATCGCGGCACAGCGCTCAACGACTCAAACGGAGACAGCTCTCCAATGTACGCGTGCTGAGGGGCGATGCACGCATCGCACTGGGACAGATGATCAGCCCGCATTCTGTTGCCGCCATCCATGTCTACTTTCCTGATCCGTGGTGGAAGAGAAAGCATCGCCGTCGCCGCGTGTTCACCAACAAGTTCGTCGGCCTCTGCGCCAAAGCCCTCAAGCCGGGCGGTCTGCTGCATTCCTGGACTGATGTGGCGGAGTATTTTGAAGTGATTGCCGCCCTGATGAACCATGATCCCCGCTTCGAGGCATTGCCGCCCCCCGAGGAACAGCAACCCGCTCACGACATGGATTATCAGACGAGCTTCGAGCGGAAAAAACGCAAGACCGGACAACCCATTCACCGAGGCTGCTGGAAGCTGCGCGATCCCTGAGGCGACGTGTCTGTTGTTGAGCGCCCGTTCGCAAGCGCTCCCGGCGGGAAGGTGCCAAGGGACGTTTCCCCGAGAGGGTGGCTGGGGCGCTCTGACGCAGGGAGGTCTCTCACGCCCGTTTTCCGGGGCCGTGTGCGGTCCAGGCAACTCACCCCCGGCCCCAGACGCGAAACGCTTCCGACAAGTGCGCGACCCAAATCTCGCCCCAGCCACTCTGAGCGCGGGAAGTAAACTCCGACGCGTTCCTAACGTCCGTGCACATGGCCCGGTTCGAGAAATGTGATCGCCCATGCCAGCGCGATCCCGGCGAGCAGCGCCGCCGTCAACGGCACGCGGTTGTGGGAATGGAACTCCATCTCCGGCAGCAAATCGCCGGTGGAGATGATCACGAACACGCCTGCGGAAAACGCCAGTGCGCTGGCGATGATCTCCTGCTGGTACCCCTCGAACTGATCGACACCCACAAGAAACAGGACCGCTCCGAGGGGGCACATCACCGCAAACGACGCATTGATCAGATTTCGTGCTCGTGTCGACCAGCCGGCAGCCGCCATCAGCGAGGTGATGGCAATTGCGTCCATCGGTTTGTGCAGGGCGACGGCGAGAAACGTCCCCAAGCCGAACAGGGAGAGCGTTGTGGACTGAACCGCGTCCGCCTTGACACTCACCCCGAGGGCGATGCCGTCAATGAGCGTGTGCAACGCCAGTCCCAGCGCGATGCCGATCCAGCTCAGCTTGTGGACATGGTGCGGACTGTGATGCCCGCCGTGGTCGTGGCCTCCGCCGCGGTCGTGATGGTGGTCGTGATCGTGAGCAGGCTCGGCTGCGGCCGGTTTGAATTTGTGTTGATACGAGTCTGCGACGACCGTGCCGGACTCGTCGGGCAGCTCTTGCGGACCATGGTGATGCACATGAAACGCCCGCATCAGCAGAAACATCGTGATCACACCAAAGACAGCCCACAGCATGGATCCTTCAACCGAACCCGATTGGTGAATTGCATGCGGCAGCAGATGCAAGAAGCCGATCCCCAGCATCAGCCCGCCGACAAAGCTGATCATCCCCTGCATGCGGGCATGTGTCAGCCGCACGATCGCCGGCAGCCAGCCGCCGGCCAAGGAGAACGCGACAATGATCACGCAGTAGACGGCCAGCAAGACCTGCGGCCAGACACTGGCCCCGACGGCCGAGACCGGCTCAACCGGCGGCAAGGAACCGATCCCCGGAACCGGCGCGCCCGCTGCCTCCGCAGGCCACAGACCGGCCAACACCAGTATCACGAGGCACATCACCGCACGCGTCGCAGTCGTCACGAAAACTGGTTTCCTAGTGAGGGGGAGATGCGGCCAGCGGGGACACGGCTTTGCGGGAAAGACCGACAAACCCGCTTCAAGACTACTGACACTACGGGATTGGCCACCGCGATTCGAGGACCAACAAGACACGAACCGTCGATTTTTCCCGACTCAGCGTCTCTCCGGAAACTGACGGCCTGTTTTTCCAGGAGGGCGAGGCTCCCGCCGATCCACGACCTGACGATTCCGCCACAATTGTTGAAAACTCGCTCTCCTGCGACGGGTGGCGGGGGCACGGGAAGGTTGTCCGACCGTCGTGCCGCGTCGATCACGGGGGCGATGAGGCCGTCGTGGAGATCGCTCGTCGCCCCCGGTTCGGATCGGGAATCATGACCCCGCACCCCAACGAGCCCCCGC
>JAJDEI010000229.1 GCA_029259845.1 Planctomycetaceae bacterium
AAGGCCGCCCTGGTCCGCATCGACGACGAAGAGTTTTGGCTGCCCTGGTCGCAGATTGACGAAGGCAGCGACATCGAGTCCGCCGGCGATTCCGGGAGAACGTATATCCCGCGTTGGCTGGCCAACGAACACGGCATCGAAACGGAGGAATAACCCGTGGACATCAACTCAGCTTTCCCATCCAAATTCATAAAAGCCGCAGACCTGCAAGGGCAGGACGTGACCGTCAGCATCGCCCGCTTTGCGATGGAATCCGTCGACGACGATGCCGGGGAACTCAAACCGGTGCTCTACTTCCAGGGCCACCAGCGCGGACTCGTGCTCAACAAAACGAACGCCCTCAGCATCAGCGACTTGTATGGCACAGAAACGGACACCTGGCTCAATCAGCCGGTGACGCTCTTCCCCACGCAATGCCAGTACGGACCGAAGATGGTCGACTGCATCCGCGTGAGACCATTTTCCCCGGCCCAGCAAAATGGCCAGCCGCAACCGCTCGCCGCGCCTGCAGCCTCGTCCGTTCCGGCGATGAGCGATCGCCCATCGTCACCCCCGCCGATGACGGCCGCACCGCCGCAGCCGTTCGGGCAACCGCAGCCAGCCCCCCCGCAACCCGCGTCGAACGCCGTCCAGTTCTGAACCGCCCCCGCGCACCCGGTAACGGTCTGAGTGATGCCCCAGCCAGTCGAACAATTCGAGATTCGCGGCGACGTCCCCGACGGGGCGATCGCAGCGCTTGCGCGAATGCTGCTCGACCTGGCTGACCGCGAGTTGAGGGGTGAGCTTGAATCCCCGCAACAGCCATCCAACAATGAGCGAACCGCCGGGACGCTTGCAACATCCCGACGGCTCTGACCACAACATAGAACCTGTAAAGGAGGTTCCACGAATGGCTGCTCGCAAGTCTACCCGCCGGTCTCGCTCTCACAAGACCCCCGCCGTCGCTTACTACCGGATGTCCTCCGACAAGCAAGAGGCGTCCATCCCCGCTCAGATCAAAGCGGTCGAGCACTACGCCGAACAGCACGGCTTTGAAATCCTCCGCGACTATCGCGATGAAGGGATCAGCGGGGACGCAACAGAGAAGCGGCTCGACTTCCAACGCATGATGGCGGACGTCTCCGCTGGCGACTTCGAGGTCGTGCTTTGTTGGGACCAGGACCGCTTCGGACGCTTCGATCCCATTGAGGGCGGATATTGGATCAAGCCAATGCGGGACGCCGAAGTTCGTCTCGAAACGGTTGCCCAAGGCCCCATCGACTGGAACGACTTCGCCGGCCGCATCGTCTGGACCGTTCACCAGGAAGCCAAAAACAGCTACCTCTCTGACCTGTCACGAAACGTCTTGCGTGGTCACGTCGAAAAGGCACAGCGCGGCGAGTGGTCAGGAGGCAAGCCGCCGTACGGCTACCGGGCCGAGACCAAACGCCTGACGTTCGACGACCCCGATCGGGTCGAACTCGTGCGAGGGTTGTTCCGTGACTATCTCAACGGGCAAAGCCTGCGAAGCCTTGCGGGTTGCCTGAATCGTGACCGTATCCCCGGCCCCAGCGGCCGGGCGTTGTGGACCGGGAACGGCATCCGTGCGATCCTCACTAACCGCGTCTACCTGGGCGAGTTCCGATGGAACGCCATCAGCCGTGGGAAGTACAACCGCGTCGTCAACGGCCATCCGGAAAAGTCGCGAGCCAAGGGCAGGACGCACAACGACGAATCACAAATGATCGTCATCCCAGACAATCACCCTGCGATGGTCGAGCGGCAGCAGTTCGACGAGGTGCAAGAACGCCTCGTCAGGAATCGAACCCAAACCTCGCCTGCCAAGGAATCGAAGTTCCTGCTCACGAGCCGGGTTGTCTGCGGAGCATGCGGCTGCAAGATGCACGGCTGCACCGATTCTGGAAAGCAGAAGTACTCGTGCAGCGGAAACACGAAGCACGGTTCCGGTTTCTGTTTCCGGAACACGGTCGCCGAGGACAAGCTGATCGGTCTTTTGTGCGACAGCCTGCACGAACAATTGCTCGCCCCCGATCGCCTCGCCGAGCTGCGGCAGGAACTCAAGCGCCAATGCCGGAGCTCCGAGCGGAAGAGCCAAGCGAAGGCATTGGAGCGACAGCTCACCCAAATCGACGCGAAGCTGACAGCCGCCCAGCGTCGTCTCTTGGAGGTTGACCCCGATATGTTGGATGCCGTCCAGGAGCAAATCCGCGACATCCGCTGTCAGCGGGAACGCATCGACCATCGCCTACAGGAAGCCCTCACCCCGGAGGACCGCCGGCTCGCCGATCACGACCGCCGAATCGAACGCGCAGAGCAGCTTTTGGGCAGCCTCCGGGACGCGGTCAAACGGGCCGACCGGAAGCTCGCCAGAGAGTTTCTTGCGGCCCTGATTGAGCGGGTGGAATTGCAGTTTCACTCGGAAAAACGTGGGTCAAGACGCTTCAACCACCTCACCTCCGGGACGGTCACCCTCTCCGGTTCCGCGAGTCGAGAGTTGTGTGGGCACGATGGGCGTACTTCGCTCGGTGGCATTATCGGAGCCATCACGTCGGGTTCACGCGGTTTGTGACGCTGTTGTGGCATGGGGACGAGCCGGTGGGCGTGTGTGTGTTTGTGTCGCCGCCGATCTCGTTGAAGCTGCGGAATCGATTTTTTGGGCGATCCGGTCGCTGGGAGCGGACGTCGATGCGGACGCTGAACCGCCAGTTGGTGATGCTGTCGCGGGTTGTTGTTCATCCGACGTACCGGGGGGCGGGGATCGCGGCCCGGTTCGTGCGGCGTTCCTGTGAGCTGTGCCCCTATCCGTGGATCGAAACGCTGGCCCAGATGGGGCACATCAATCCATTTTTTGAAACCGCCGGTTTTGTGCGGGTCGGCTCGTCCCGTCCCCGCAACTGCTCCCGCATCAATCATTCCGTCATCTATGGAGGACGGCGCAGCAATGCCTCGCAAGGACTCGTCTCCGAAGAAACGCACCGCAAGAGCCGTTACGCCGAGCCGGTCTACTACGTCTTCGACAACCGCGCGCAAACGAACCGCTGGCAAGAAGGCGGCAGCGACGAAAGTGAACAAGGCATCGAAACCGAGTGATGAGCCGGCATCGACACCATTGCCTGCCGAAGACGCAAACGCCCCCACAACAATTAGCGCCGTGATAACCCAACTGCTGCCGACGGCGTCCGGTGCGCAGCAACTGTCCTCCGCCGAGCAGGAGATGTACCTGAACGCGCTCACGCGGGGGGCGTCGCCGGCAGCCGCTTGCGGACAGCTTGGCGTCTCGGTGCTGGATGTGCTGGCGACGATCGAGAAGGCCGAGCCGTTCCGCAAGCGGCTTGATCAGGTGAACGTGCTGCTGAGCCAGAACGTCGCTGCGGCGTTGTACCGCTCGGCGATGGAGGGGAGCGTTTCGGCACAGACGTTCTTTCTCAAGAACCAACCGCCGCCGAACTGGCAGCCGGGCGACGCGGGCGAGTCGACTGACGATCCTTTCCAAAAGATGACTGATGACGAACTCCTTGCCTTCTGCCGCGCGTCGGGAATTGATTGGCCGTCTGAAACGGCGGCGGGAACAGATTCGCCGGCTGTCGCGGATTGACCCGGCCCAGTTTCGCCGTTGGCTGGTGCTCGACTCCGATGACGGGAAGCCGCTGCACGAAGTCATCCAAAGTTGGCAGTCACGCGACTTCGCCGCGCTCGATGCGGCGTGGATGTCGTTGGCCGGCGTGGCCCGTATCACGCCGGACGGACAGACTCCGCCGCCGGTCTGTCATCGGGCGTACATCGAACGTCCTCGCGGCCACTCGAAAACGTCCGACACGGCCATGCAGATCGCATGGATCCTGCTCGCGGCGAAGCGGGCGGTCTCCGGCATCGCGGCGGCGGCAGACCGCGATCAGGCGAACCTCATCCACCGGGCCATCGGGCGGCTGGCATCCCGCAACCCGGACCTGTGCGGCGACCTCAAATTCGTCGAGCATGCGATCAAAAACCCTGCCAACGGCTCGCGACTGGAAGTGATCTCCTCCGATGTGCGCAGTTCGTGGGGGGCGCTGCCGGACTTCGTCGTCTGCGATGAGCTTTGCCACTGGGAGAAACCGGATCTGTGGTATTCGCTGCTCTCCTCGGCGGCGAAGAAGCCGAATTGCGTGCTCATCGTGCTGACGAACGCCGGGGTGGGGCGGGGCTGGCAGTGGGCGGTTCGCGAACACGCCCAGCGGGATGCGTCGTGGTACTTTTCGTCGCTTAATGGCCCACAAGCCCCTTGGATCACCGACGAATGGCTGGCCGAACAAAAGGCGCTGCTGCCGCCCCCCGTGTTTGAACGATTGTGGCTCAACGTCTGGCAGCACTCGGACGGCGAATTTGTCTCGCTCGCCGAGGCGGAAGCGTGCCGGGATGAGCAGTTGTCGCCGCAATCGCGCGGCGTGCCGGGACAGTGGTACGTCGCCTCGCTCGACTACGCCGAGAAGCACGACTTCACCGTCGGCTGCGTCTGCCATCACACCGGCTCGCGAATCGTCGTCGACCGCATGGATGTGGTGCGGCCGACTCCGGAACGGCCGACGCCGGTCGAGTGGGTCGAAGACTGGATCGAACAGACCGCCGCCGGTTTCCCCGACGTGACGTTCGTGATCGACGAACACCAACTGGTCGGCACGATCCAAAGACTCGCACTGCGGCACCGGGTGGAGCGGTTCGATTTTGCCGCCGGTCGCGGCAACCATCGGCTGGCGATCCTGCTCCGGCAACTGATCGTCCACAAGCGGGTGGCCTGGTACCCCGGTTGCGGCGACGTGCTGGGCGGCAACGTGACGGACACCGACGTGCCGGGAGCCGGTGCCGCATCCCAAGCGAATGGGCCAGCAACCGGCCCGCGAGACGATCTGGAGACCGAACTGGCCAGCCTGCTGCTGCGTCAGTCCGAGAGCGGCCGGCTCCGCATCGACCACCGCCGCGACGGCGTGCGCCACGACGACCGGGGATTCGCGTTGGGCGCCGCCTGCCTCACGCTCAGCGAACGCACCGTCGGCCCGGAACCGTGGACGATCACCCCCCCAAGCCTGTCGGGCGGGTTCCGCTGGTGAACGGGTCGCCCGAGTGCTGGGTGCGTGGACGCTGGTGAACGTGGTGCGTTCAATCGGTGTGGAACGGTGAACAAGATTCAACAGGGAACGCGCGCTCCCAACGCACCGTCGATCAACGACCGCGCACCCTACCTCGCTGCTTGTTCACTATCCTGAAGAGGTTTTGAAAGGACCTCTTGGAATCTGCCACGCAATCGTTCTCCGATCAGTTCGAAAACTAACAACAGCGTTGCCATCAACCAAAATGGAATGACTTTCATCGCATAAACTCCAACGACCAACATTGACAATAGATACTTCATAATGCTTATCGTCGTTTGGCTCATCATCCAGCTCCGTCCTCTACAGCAATCGTAGCGTACGTGCAGCGAAGCGGAACGCACCTTTTTTGTTCAGGTGTCGTCAGCGGTATCATGCTCGCATGAGCCGCGACCGCCGTAATCGGATTGGTCAGGTCGACTTCTTCACGGTGGTCACAGACCGTCGTCGCCCAATCTTGACCTCCGATCTTGGTCGGCGGGCATTGCGAGCAGCCTTCCAGCAGACGAAAAAGGCGATGCCCTTCGAGATCACGGCCATCGTTCTGCTGCCGGACCATCTGCATGCGATCTGGAAATTGCCGCGCGGCGACGGGGATTATTCGGCGCGCTGGAGACGAATCAAGACAGCGTTCACGAAGCTTTGGAGACAGCATGGCGGCTCCGTCACACCCCGATCGGAAAGCCGCCGCAAGCGGGGTGAGCACGGCATCTGGCAACGCCGCTTCTTCGAGCACACCTGCCGAGCTGAGCATGACCTCAAACGATGTGTCGATTATCTCCACGTCAATCCTCTCAAGCATGGCCTCGTTGATCGCGTGTGTGACTGGCCCTGGTCGTCATTCCATCGTTACGTCGCCGCCGGCGAGTATCCGATCACGTGGGGGAGTGCGAACGAGTGGTACGGTGATGAATTCAAGCATTTCGAATGATCCTCCCAATCGATTGCAAGGCGTAGGGTGCATGGGCGCTGGTAAACGTGGTGCGTTCATTTCGTGTAGAACAGTGAACAAGATTCAACATTCATCCCGCGATCCAAACGCACCATCGATCAACGACCACGCACCCTACCTGTCTTGCCACCGTTCAGATCGCCCCGGTCGGCGGCGGTGAGGCGGTCGAGTCCGTCGTAGGTGCCGTTCGATTCAACGAACAGATCAAGCATCATCACTCCTCCGTGTCCGGCACAGCCGGACCTACCTGGCTACGTGGTTTACAGCCGTTGAACGATCTGGTCCACGCGCTTCTGTACATTCGGGAAATCCGAGAACGAATATGACCCAAAAAACATTAAGACATCCTTGATCAAAGCTATTTGAGATCGAGTAAACGATGCTCTATTAAAATAGAATCTCGGATTCGATCCCTTACGCCAAGGAGGTGCGATCCTATTAATGAGATTTAGCACAAAGTCGCCACAGTCCTCTTGAAGCGCTTTTAACAAACACGTGGGTAAAAGACTCGTAAACACATAATCTGTTAGCAAAGGCAGAGCATCTAATGCGATGTATGGCCCCAACTCGTACCATTGAGAATCTTGGAGATGAAGACATAACTGCTCCAGCTCATCATAGTCAGGTGAACATCTTAGGGTCTGCTCGACATCCTCCGATATTGACCATGTTGAAAACTCATGTAGTAGCGAGTGTTGCAAACTTCTACGATTAAGTTTCGAGACCATTAACTCATCTCCCCTGAGACTGAGCCTGGACACCACATTGACGGCACTTGCGCGCCGCCGTCCTTCCTTGCGCAATTTGCTGCTGATATCCCGCCCACCCTGGAGCACCTTTCTTGAAACATTTTTGATAGGAAAAGCGAGCAACTGCACAGGCACTCCAAAGGGCTGACCTAGACAAGTGTTGTTTTGACGACAGAGGTTTACAATTCCCGCCCCCGGTAGTACATCCGCCGGCCGCACTTGCAGACGCACACGCAGCCTGTTTCGCGGCCTGAAGTTTTACGCATTTTGAGGGAGACGGGCTTTGTTGGCGTTGGCTTTGTTGGCGTTGGCTTTGGCTTTGTTGGCGGTGGCTTTTTTGGTGTGCATTGTCGGACTCTTTTTGTGACCCATTTGTACCCCGGTACAGCAACTTTTTGCCATACGTATTTGCCGCCCGGAACCGCAACTGTTTTCCATGCATATACGGTTGTTGGAACGAGTACACGCTTAAATACCCAACGACACACTATACCAATTACCGGATTTGTCCCAAGTGGATCATTTAACGTAGCGGGAGAGCTACTCGCGTATTCGTACAGGTTCCACCGACTGCCAAGATATGCAATGGAATCTCTGCTCATAAACCTACCCAATGTTGGGTGATAATTTCGCGTGCGGAAATAGATCAACCCAGCCAAGTAGGTCCGGCTCTGCCGGACGACGGTTTTCATTCAACGTTCAATCCGAGTGAGGTAGGGCCGGCTTTGCCAGACGTTTGTGTTGACGTGTGCCATTTGGTCCTGGCCGGCACATCCGGCCCTGGTTGCTTTCGTCTGAATCTCTGGCCGGAGTCCGTTGCGTCATATTGTCGACGAGGTTGGTTGATGCGCTGCCGCCAGGAAGCGCTCGACGCGGAGCAAGCTCCGCGGCTAAATGGGTCTGTGGTATTTGCTCAGACCGTGACGTCGTCTTTGACTGTTCGTTGTGTGAAATCGAGCCGGACTTGGTCGATGCAGAGCAGCAGGTAGTCGACGTCTGTGGG
>JAJDEI010000230.1 GCA_029259845.1 Planctomycetaceae bacterium
CGGCGAAAGCGCCGGCCCAAACCATACAAACTCCTCCAGCAACCACGACAGAACTACAAACGAAAAGCCGCGTAACGACTTACAATGAATTAAGTGCCATTCGTGCCTGACCCCAGCGTGCAACAATCCGCTCCTGCACCCCCATCGGACGCGATTGCGATCCCATCGTTTACGCGCATGAGTCGCCGCCGCTACACTGAATTCATTCAATCATCATGAGATGTTGCTCAACGAATTGTCGGACATCCCGGCTGATTGGCGCTGCAGCCGCCATATGAAAGGGCACTGCTGATGAACCATTTGAAGCGATGGACCCGTGTTACAGTTACCGCAGTGATTGTGTTTCTGTTCGCGGCTCTCAAGTTCGCGGCTCAGGGAGAGGCGGGCGATTGGCCGATGTGGCGGGGCGACGCGGAGCGGAGCGCGGTGACGTCCGACGGTCTGCCCGCATCGTTGGAGCTTTGTTGGCGTCGCGAGTTGCCGCCGCTGACGCCGGCATGGGAGGAGGACCCGCGGATTCACTTCGACGCCGGTTACGAGCCGATCGTGGCGGACGGGATGATGTACGTGGCGTCATCGCGGAATGATTCGCTGACCGCCATTGATGTTGGCTCCGGCGAGGAGCAGTGGCGGTTTCACGCAGGCGGGCCGATTCGATTCGCACCGGTGGCGAGTGGAGGATTGCTGTTCTTCGGGGCGGACGACGGCTGCTTCTACTGTGTCGATGCGAAATCGGGACGACAGGTCTGGCGGTTTCTCGCTGCGCCGAATCAGCGCAAGGTACTCGGTAACGCCCGAATGACCTCCGTTTGGCCGATGCGCGGCGGACCGGTGCTGCATGACGGGCGCATCTGGTTCACCGTGGGCGTGTGGCCGTTTGAAGGCACGTTTCTGTGCTCCTTCGATGCCGACGGTGCGGCGACGGACGCGATCCGGGAGGCATCACAGCAAGGCCAGGCGGACCAGCAGGGTGAAGTGGCGTCGATTCGCGACTCCGGGCTGCCCGGCCTGACGGTCGAAACGCTCACGGACATCACGCCGCAGGGGTATCTAGTGGGAACATCGAGCCGGCTGTGCGTCCCCTGTGGGCGGTCCAGGGTCCTCTCGCGGGATCTGCAGAGCGGAAAGCTCACGGTTCCCAATTACAGCACGGGAGACAGCTCCAGCTATCACGTGTCTGCGACGGATCGTTTCCTGTTTCATGGGGGCATCAGTGTCGACATGCAGACCTCCGCGTCGCTGCCGCTGGGCGTGCGGTTCCCGGTGTTCGCTGACGACACCCTGTACTTCGGCACGAACGGAGCGATTGTCGCCTACGATCTGGCGAACCCCCAGGACGTGGTCGGCAAAGACCGCCGCGGCCGGGAGGTCAAGACGACGAAACTCAACCAACTCTGGACGCTTCGCGACCAGTCCATTCATGAAGTCCCGGAAGAAGCGGAGTACAAAAAGTGGCTCACGCTGAACCCGATCCGCGTCGACGTGAAGGCTGGGAACCGTTTGTATGGTCATCAGGGAGAGCGGCTGTTTGCCGTTGAGCTGGAGGGGCGTGACGAACCGCCGTCGGTCCTTTGGAACCATCAGATCGAAGGCACGCCGCGGACTGTGGTCGCGGCGGACGATCATCTCATCGTGGTGACTGCGGAGGGGAGCATCTTCTGTTTTGGCGCAGAAGAACGTTCGGACCGTCTCTTCACGGAGTCGACGGAGCCGCTCCCGGAGGACGCTGCGTGGGCAGCGAGGGCGGCGGCGATTCTCGAACAGTCGGAGACCCGCGAAGGCTACTGTCTGGCAGTGGGCGTTGGCACGGGGGGCTTGATCAAGGAGCTGGCGCGGCAGTCGGACCTGCAGATCGTGGTCGTCGACCCGGACGCGGATACGGTTGCCCGGCTCCGATCGGAGCTCGACCGCGAAGGACTGTATGGTCCGCGCGTCTCGGCAATCGTCGGCGACCCAGTCACCGCTGAGCTGCCGCCGTACTTCGCCAATTTGATCGTCTCCGAGGACATCGGTTCCGGGCAAACGGAACTCTCCGATGAGTTGGTGCGAGCATTGTTCGATTGCACCCGTCCCTACGGGGGGATGAGCGTGCTCTCGTTGGCGGAGGGCGGGCTCGATGAGTTGAAACAGATCACCGAGCGAACGGAACTCTCCAGCGCGGACGTTCAACAGGCCGGCGAGTTCGTTCATCTCAAGCGGGTGGGACGGCTGCCCGGCTCGGCGGACTGGACGCATGAGTACGGCGACCCGTCAAACACACTGATGTCGCACGACGAACTGGTGCAGGCACCGCTGGGGGTGCTGTGGTTCGGCGGGCCGTCATCGAGCGGCAAGCTGTTTTACAACCGCCACTTCTGGGGGCCGAGCATGGCGGTCATCGGGGGGCGGATGTTCGTGCAGGGGCCCGGCAAGTTGTCCGCCATTGATGTTTACACCGGCCGGGTGCTCTGGCAGAAGCCGCTGGAAGATTCCGACAATTACCGTCCCGGCCGGCGGGGCAACGACTTCGAGGACCATCTGTCCGGCTTTCACTTCCTCGCGACTGAAGACAGCCTGTATCTCGTGATGGTGGACCGTTGCCTGCGAATCGATCCGGCAACGGGGGATAACCTTTCGGAGTTCCGCCTCGCTGACGCCCGGGAAAAGTGGGGACGGATTCGTGTCGAGGGCGACGTGTTGTTGACGGAGGTGTTCGGAACCAAGCCGGACCACGGCGAGATGGCGATCGCCATCGCTGCGATGGACCGGAAAACGGGCGGGGCGCGTTGGCGTCGTGATGCCGAGTTGAGCTTCCCAATCGCTGCGGTGAGTGGCGACACGGTCTACTGCTTCGACGGAGCGCTGGAGGGCTTCTACAAAGACTGGCAACGCAAGGGCCTCGTTCCCAAAGCCTCGGAAACGAAATCACTGGTCGCGATTGACCTCAACTCCGGCGAAGAACGCTGGCGGATCCCGACCGACAGAATCCTGACGTGGCTGGCCTTCTCGCGGGAGCAGAATACTTTGGTCGCCTCAAACCGAGAATCGATCAGTGCCTTCGACGGGACGGACGGATATCTGCTGTGGACCAAGATGGCCGAGGGCAAGGGATTTCGCGGGCATCCGGAGACGCTGTGGGACCGGGTCATTCTCTGGAAGGACCAGATTCTCGACCAGCGCGGCCCCGGTCGGGCCTATGACACCCGGTCGGGAGAACCGATCCACCGCCTGCACCCCATTACCCAGGAGCCGGTTGACTGGGAGTTCACCAAATCGGGGCACCATTGCAACTACGCGATCGCCAATCCGCACTTGATGATGTTCCGGGCCGATACGGCCGGCTTCGCGGATATTGAATCAGGTGCGACGTCCCGTTTGCAGGGGTTTCGGCCGGGCTGCCGCAATAGCCTGATACCGGCCAACGGCGTTCTCAACGCACCCAATTTCGCCAACGGCTGCGTGTGCGGATATCCGCTGTTCACGTCGCTGTCGCTGATCCACCGGCCCGATTCCGAACTCTGGTCGTACAGCGCACTCACCATGCCCAAAGAGAAAACACCCGTCGCGCGGCTGGCAATCAACTTTGGTGCCCCCGGTGACCGGCAGGCCGAGAACGGATCGCTATGGCTCGACTATCCCAACGTGGGCGGGTCCTCCCCCGATGTTGGCGTGAAAGTCGAGGGCGAGAACCTCCGTTACTTCCGACAGCACTCCACACTCGTGGATGCGGGCGACATGAACTGGGTGTCCGCTTCCGGGGCGGAGGGCATCACACGGATTACCATCCCGCTCAACAATCCGGCGGCTCGCGAATACACGCTCAAGTTAATCTTCAGTGAAGCGGACGCCGACGTCGGGCCGTCCGAGAGAGTCTTCAGTGTGTCTGTTCAGGGCGAAACGCGAATCACCGACCTGGATATCCTCGCAGAGGCAAACCGTCGTAACCACGCGCTCATCAAGGAGGTGCCCCACGTCTCCGCTGCCGGTGAACTGACCATCGAATTGACTCCCTCCAAGGGCACACCGGTCCTGTGTGGTCTCGAACTCGTCGCCAATCCAGAGTGAAGGGGTCCCCCAGGATACTGGTCCGGACAGACTTCCCATTCCCCGGGGTGGCTGCGGCGCTGCTGAGGTAACGGACGCATTTCCTCAGGCCGAACACTGGGGCCGTGACGCGGTTCGTTGACCGTCCATAGCCCCAGAGTTTTGGGCATTTTGTCAATCATCAATTGCAGATCGCCCCAGCCATCCTCCCGAAGATCGACATCCGACCGCCGCCACCCACGGAGCATGCCCCCTCCCATGACCAGTGCAGACTCGCCAGACACGTCCCCGCCGTCACCCTCCACCTCGGCCGAGAAACAGGATTTCCGTGAGCAGGTCGAGATTTCGGGCCATATCATCGACAGCCTGCTGTTGCCCAAGATCCTGGACCAGATCACGGCGCTCGGCGGGCAATTCGCCATCGAGCAGGTGGACGTCGGCCATCTCAGCAGTGATCCGAGTTTCGCGCGGCTGGAGGTGCGGGCGGAGACTCGTGAGAAACTCGAAGAGATTCTGGTCGCGATCGGACAGCACGGGGCGGTGCCGCGCCATCTGGAAGACTGCCGGCTCGAACCGGCGGACAGAGACAGCGCATTCCCGGAAGGGTTTTACTGCACGACCAATCAGGAGACGGACGTAAGGCTCACCGGGGAGTGGGTCGCCGTCCAGGACCAGGAAATGGACTGCGGCATCGTGGTCGCCGACGACGATCTCTCGGCCCGCTGCGTGCCGATGGTCGATGTGCGACAGGGAGACCGGGTGGTCATCGGGCGGCTCGGCACCCGCGTGCATCCGCAGGAACGGGACCGTTCGACACGAGACGCGTTCAGCTTTATGAACAGCACTGTCTCCAGCGAAAAACCGAAGGGGGTCACCGTCCGGGATATCGCTGCCTCCATGCGACGGGCCCGCGATGGAGACGGCAAAATCCTCGTTGTGGCAGGCCCCGCAGTCGTCCATACCGGCAGCCGCGATCATTTTTCGTGGCTCATCGAACAGGGGTACATCGATGTGCTGTTCGCGGGGAATGCGTTGGCGACACACGACATCGAGCAGTCGTTCTACGGAACCAGTCTCGGCGTGTCGGTCGAAGAAGGGACCGCCGCGGAGACCGGGCACGAACACCATCTCCGCACGATCAACCGCATCCGCCGCATCGGCAGCATCCGTCAGGCGGTCGCAGAGGGACTGCTCACCGACGGGATCATGTACCAATGCGTCAGGCAGGAGATTCCGTTCCTGTTGGCCGGCAGCATCCGCGACGATGGGCCGCTGCCGGATGTCGTGACCGACTCCATCGAAGCCCAGAGCCGCATGCGTGAGCTGTGCCGGGACGTCACATTTTGTCTGATGATCGCGACGACTTTGCATTCGATCGCCACCGGCAACCTTCTGCCTGCTCGCGTGAAGGTCGTCTGCGTCGACATCAACCCGGCAACCGTCACCAAGCTGGCCGACCGCGGCACCTTTCAAACGATCGGTCTCGTCACCGATGTCGAACCGTTTCTGCGAATCCTGGTCGACGACCTCAAGAAACTGGCCGGTGACTCCTGACGATCGGACTGAGGCCACGACCGTTGGCGCCCCGCGACCGACGAAAGACACCCGGTGTCTGGAGACCGTGAGCATCCGGCGGGTGGCGGGGGCGCATCACGCGCGTCCAGGGGACCTGCCGCGCCGATCACGGGGGCCGTGTCGCCGGTTGGTGACTCGGCTTCGGCCCCCGGATCGGAGGGGGCTGCGTCGTTTCGCGCTCCAACGCGCCCCCGCCACCCGTCGCGTGAGCACCGACGGCGAACCTCCGACAATCCCCCCCATCGGAAAAAACGCGTTCGCCCTGGGTGGTGGGGAAACCGGTCTGTGCCGGCCGGGGGGGCGTGTGTTAGATTGCGCGGCATGGGATGCTGCCCAAGGAAGGGATGCCGTGACAGGTTGGATAGTGAATTTTGCCTATGCGATGCTGATCTTGGCCGCCGCGCCGGTTCTGGTTTGGCGGGCGGTGCGGCAGGGGAAATACCGGCAAGGGTGGGGAGACAAACTGTGGGGGCGGCTCCCGCGGACCGATGACGGGCAGAGGATCATCTGGCTGCACGCGGTCAGTGTCGGCGAGGTTTTGCAGCTGCGGACGATCGTGCCCCGCTTGCGTGAACAGCGGCCCGACTGTGACCTGCTGATCACCACCACAACGTCGACCGGCTTTGCGGTTGCGCGGGAGACGTTCGCGGACTGCCGGGTCTCGTACTATCCGCTCGATTTCACCTGGGCGGTGCGGGCGGCACTGGCTCGGGTCCGACCGGTGCTCGTGGTGCTCGTTGAATTGGAGCTGTGGCCCAACTTCATTCGGCAGACCGATGCGGCGGGCGTTCCGCTCGTGCTCATTAACGGACGGATGAGCAGCCGCAGTTATCGGGGATATCGCCGCATTCGGTGGTGGATGCGACCGCTGCTCGCCCGATTCGCGGGCATCGCGGTGCAGACGGACGAGTATGCCGCCCGGCTACTCGGCTTGGGGGCTCCGCCGCAGCGGCTGACCGTCAGCGGTTCCATCAAGTTCGACGGTGTGCGGACCGATCGCGACAACGCCCAGACGATGTCGTTGCGAGCCGCGTTTGGGATCGGCAAGGGCGAGCGTGTGTTCATTGCCGGCAGCACGCACGAACCTGAGGAACAGATCGCCCTCGACGCTTATCTCGCCCTCCGCGAGGAGTTCCACGACCTGCGGCTGCTGCTCGTGCCGCGACATGCGGAGCGGTTTGAGGAGGTCGCGGCGATGGTGGCGTCGCGCGGCGTGGGGCTGGTCCGGCGGTCGGCACGCAAAGGTGCAAGGGAAGGTTATGGTGACCCGGCCCACGGCGTGCGTCGCGTGGGTCTGGGGGGAGGGGACCGTGTGGAGTGGGATGAGCGGCCTGTTTGCCTGCTGGATACGCTGGGCGAATTGTCGGCCTGTTGGGGATTGGCCGATGTGGCGTTTGTCGGCGGGAGCCTGACTTCGCGCGGCGGCCAAAACATGATCGAACCGGCCGCGTACGGCGCGGCTGTCATTGTCGGTCCTGACACGCACAATTTTCGCGATGTCGTGGAAGGGCTCCGGTCGTGCCGGGCGATTACCGTGATCGGCGGGCCGAATGAATTGGCGCCCGCCGTGCGGACGCTGTTGTGTGACCCCGACGCGGCACAGCGACAGGGAGCGACCAGTCGGACGTTTGTGCTCGCGCAGCAAGGGGCGGCAGACCGCACGCTCCAACTGCTGACCGCTCTGTTGCCGCCGCCCCTGTCCGATGCGGAGCGACGGGCCGCCTGAGCGCCCGTTGAAGACCGCAGCCGACACCCGGAAACCGCTTCCGGCAGATCTCGCCGAAGGGATTCGGTCCCACCCGACGGTTTTCCCGCATTCCGCCCGCAAACTTTGCGCAGAGTGACGGACCGTCACAATTCGGCTGATCCGCACGTCCGTCGTGACAGTCCGAATCAACTCGGATCGTGGAAGAGTCGATGGAACAATGACATCTGCGATTGGCCGGATATGCGGCAGAGTCAGGATTACCGGCAGAGTTGGTTCGGCAGCCCGTTCAGAAACGGAAGCCGGTTGCCATGCGCTTCCAACGCGACCTCGGCATCCCTGGACACACTTTACGACCATCCCAGGAAGGGAGACGGATCAGAATGGCTCGTTTCACGATTGGCTGTGCGGTTTCGCTCACGGCTCTCTGCATTGCCGGGGCGGCGCGGCTCGGCGCTGAGGAGACCGGCGTCGCCGTCTTTGAGGGTTCCGTCTGCCCCCCCGGTCCGCGGCCAGCCGATCAGTATCTGGCCCCTCCCGGAGGACTTTATCTGCCGGCTCCCAGCGAGATGGGCGCGTTCCCGGACGCCCCTCCCTCTCCAAACGCTCCGTCGGGCAGTTCCCCGCAGTCGGATGCAAAGCCACCGTCCGACATGCCGCCGTCAGCGGACAACCTCCCACGGTCGGAATTCGACACACTTCCGCCCGACATGACGGCGCCCGACATGACGGCGCCCGACATGATGCCCCCCAGCATGGCGACACCGACGTTCATGCCGACGACCGCCGCCACCTCGTCGGAGCCGGTCGCACCAAACATGCTGGGCGACCTGTTCGGGACACAGTTCAGCGGTGCGGTGCCGGTGCTGATTGACAACTTCTTCGCGTCGGGTGATCTCACCGCCGTAGGCGGCGCTCCCGATTTCGACATCACCTCACCGGTCGCCTACTCGGCGACGGACATGGCTTCGTCGCTCACCATCGTTTCCATGAACGGCACGATGAGCGCGCCGATTCCAATGAGCCTCACCGGGACGACGACATTGGGCCAGGATGCCATTGCGACCGCTGACCCGACGCTGTCCGGACCGGTCGGGATTGTGAACAACGCAGCCGTCCAAACAGCAGTCGACTCATTCGCGACATCGTTGCACGGCCCCGGAACCACGACGTTCGTAGCGGAAGATTCGACACTGGAGTTGAACCCCTCGCTGCCGATCGTGCCTCCGCTGGTCGTTGTTTCCCCGGACGCCGCCTGGAACTACAACTACGTCATCCTGTCGGAAGCGGCGGGCCTTTCGAATCCCGGGGGGGCTCCCGGCGCGATGGTCGGCCGGCAGAAGCTCTCCGAGAACGGCAGTCCGTTGCCTCACGACCGGGTGTTCGTCAACTACAGCTACTTCAACAACACGCCGCTGCAATCCGGGGGGGTGAATGTCACGCGTGTAACACCCGGTTTGGAGAAAACTTTCTTCGACGGCAACATGTCGGTCGAAGTCCGGGCACCGTTTGCGACCACGCTCGACAGTGACATCATCGCCGGCGGACTGACCGACACCGGCAACGCGGAGTTCGGCAACCTGACGGTGTACTTCAAGGCGCTGCTTTGGGATGCCGGCTTCGAGGCAATCTCGGCGGGCCTTGGCCTCACATTCCCGACCGCTGACGATGTCACGCTGAGCATGGCGGATGGGACGCGGCTGCTGGACATCCAGAACGAATCAATCCATCTCCTGCCGTTCGTGGCCGGTCTGTACATGCCGACCGAGCGCGTCTTCGTTCAGGGGATGCTCCAGTTGGACCTCGACCCGACCGGAAGTTCAACGCGGTTTACGGAGTTCGTCAATGGTGCCCCGACCGGGAACCTTTTGGCGGTCGGCCGTCCCAACGATGCGGATTACGTGTTCTTCGACATCGGACTTGGTTACTGGATGTATCAGGCTCCCACCTACGGAGCGTCCGTGTGCGGCGACTGCAGCGATGCAGGGCTCGGATGGATTCAGGGAATCGCTCCCACAATGGAACTGCACTACAACGGCACGATCAACCGAGCCGACTCCGTCAGCGTTGCCCGCGGACCGTCAACGATCCGCATCGGCAATCCGGAACTCAGCGAGATCCAACTGTGGAATCTGGTGCTGGGCGTCACCTTCCAGATGCGGGGCAACGCGGACCTGACGCTGGGCTACGCGACGCCTCTCAACACCGGACGGGACAGGCAGTTTAGCAGCGAAGTGCGGGTGATGTTCAACTGGTTCTTCGGCGGCCCGGACCGCGTGGCTCCGCACACAATCGGGCACTTGTAGGGTGGTGAGTGCCCGGAGGGGGTGAAGGGTGGCGAGACCGCTCCTCGCGTCCCAAGGCAGCTACTCAGCGGAACTGTTCGACGGGGGCGTCGGTGGTTGCTTCGTTGGTCATCGCCGCGGGAAGCACGAGCGATTCACTTTGGGGAGCCCGTCCCAAGAGCTTGCTCCAGCCGCGCGGTTCCTGCGGTCGAGAAACCGTTGGTTGTGCGGGCAGTTCGCGCATTCGGATCGGCTCGCTTTGCCGGGGTATTGTGTCGCCCGTTCCGGAAACCGCTTGACTCTGAAAACGGCTCACGCCGTCCGTGGGCGACTTCTTTTCGCGCTTCGGCAACAGGTCCATTCCGAGAAACGGGACCGGGGCGTTGCTATCCATGCGGAAAAACGTTCGCCCAACCTGGCACCCGGAGAGGCCCAGGCTGGCCCCCACAACGAGTGGCAGAAGTGCGGTACGGATTGTTCGAGACGGGGATCTCATCCGTGATCTCCCTGCGTTTGTTTGCGGAGCCGAGTGGTCAGGATCGACCGTTCGCGAGTAATGGCTTTTTTGGGCATCATTGGCAACGGTCAAACGTCAAGACGAACGTCAAATGGGGTTGTGGCGAACCGGCCACACGGGACGGGGATGTGTTTCGTCGGAAGGGCCAAGCGGTCAGAAGGTGGCATCCGCCTCGTTAATCGGGGCGGCCGAATCCCTCTCGTCCCTCTCGTCCCTCTCATCCCTCTCATCCAACTCGGCCGTCGACAGATCCGGCTCCCACTGGTCCGGCACACCACCGATGCTCGGCATTGCGAATGTGCTTGGCTTGTCAGGAGTTCCGCTGCAACCGCAACTGCAAAGCAGGGCCAGAGAACTGGCCAGAACCACTGCGCAAAGCGGGGACGAAGTTCGCATCAGACAGATCTGGCAGAGGGGGGAATCGATTCGGCGACAGGCCGATTTCTGAGGAGGCGCGTGTCATAACAGGAATCGAAAAACGGGGAAAGACGGATTCTGTACGGCGAACGTGTTATTCACGATGGGGGGTGTCGGCGGTTCGCTGTCGGCGATGCCTCCGGGCTGACAAGAATGAGGGATCGGCATTCGCCCGGAGCCAACGGCGACCGCCGATGGCAGTGGGACGCCCCAACGTCAACGCAGCGTTTGCCCTGACGGATTCTTGCCAACGGGTTGATCGGCTGCGCTATTCCGGGTAGAGAGGGGGCCTTGAGTTTGCCCCTTGTCCCGGACCGACGGAGCGCGGCAGGCTCTGCTGGATTTGTTGCGAGGATTTGCCGGTGAGCGACGGCCCCCTTCCTGAAGATGCCCACGACTCGCGCGCCTGGTATGCGGGGATCACGCGCTACCAGTGGATGGTGCTGTTCATCGCGTCGCTGGGGTGGGTCTTTGATGTCTTCGAGGGGCAGATTTTCGTCGCCAGTTCCAATGAGGCGATGCCCACGTTCATCCGGCTTCAGGAGCAGGAAACGGGCATCATTCTCAACGAGAAACAACGGGAAGGGCGGCGGGAACAGTACAACGACATTGCCTTCGCCTGTTTTCTCGTCGGTGGAGCGGTCGGCGGGATCGCATTCGGCATGCTGAGCGATCGCATTGGCCGCAAACGGACGATGACGTTGACCATTCTGTTCTATTCGCTGTTTACCTGCCTGTCGGCGTTTTCCGCCCAGTGGTGGCAACTCGCCGGATTTCGTTTCCTGGTCGCGATGGGCGTCGGCGGCGAATGGGCGGTCGCCAGCGCGATGGTGTTTGAAGTTTTCCCGGCTCGCGCGCGGGCTCACGTGGGGGGGATTTTCCATGCCTCCAGCGTGTTCGGAACCTATCTGGCCGTCGCTGCGGTGACGTTCTTCATCGGAAATCCAGCGGTCGGCGAGGCGATCACCACATGGGCTCACAACTGGGGCATTGCCGATCCCATTCAGGCGGAGTCGGTGAAGTGGCGGATCGGGTTCGCGCTCGGGGCGTTGCCGGCGTTGCTGATCATCTGGATTCGCGTGAGCCTGAAGGAGCCCGAAGCGTGGCAAGCGGCCCGTTCGCGGGCCGCCGGCGACAGTTCACAGCAGGTGGGCCGGATCAGCGAACTGTTTTCGCCCCGCCTCTTGCGAAGCACACTGGTCGGCTTTTCGCTGGCAGCGGTCGGAATGGCAACGTTCTGGGGCGTGCACGTCCATGGCAAAGCGACCATGCGAAACGCTGCGGAGATTCAACTGGCCGAGCAGCAGCCCGGCCTTTCCGCCAACAAACAGAAGGCCGCACTCACCCGCTGGGAGATGCTGGGCATGTTTCTGACGACGACTGGCGGAGGGGTCGGGTTGCTCTGTTTTGGCCCGATCTCACAGCGGGTCGGTCGCCGCGCGGCGTTTCTGGCGTTTCACGTGGGCGGATTCGTAATCGCATGGCTGCTGTTCGGGTTCACGTTCTCAAAACCGGCCCTGTACGCGCTGCTCCCCATCTTTGGTTTTCTGACTCTGGGGATGCACGCCGGGTATGCCATCTATTTTCCTGAACTGTTTCCCACACGGCTGCGGGGAACGGGGGCCGGATTCTGTTTCAACACCGGTCGCATTGCCGCCGCTCCGATTCTGTACCTCTCCGGCTGGATGAAGAGCGACTGGGGCTATTCGCTCTCCTCCGCGTGCCTGATGCTAAGCCTGCTGTACCTGCTGGGCGTCGTTGTGTTGCTGTTCGCTCCGGAGACGCGCGGCCGCGCGGAAATGGACTGATGCGCCGCACGGCCCGCGCGGTCCATTGAAAAACACCACGATTTGCGGCGGGGCCACCCGTCTTGAAACGAGGACAAGCAGTTTTTCCCGAATTCTCAGCCGCACAAACATCTGCAAAGCAGTGGCCGCACCCTCCCGAAAAAACGGGCCCTCCGTTTCCGAAGAGACCCTGACGCCGCCGCGGAACACGCGTGTAACGGACTTCTAGAGCAGGTCGCGCGGCTTCGCCCCTTGGGGAGTATGGCCGCGAAACAGCGCGAATAGCGACTCTTCCCGCTCTCGGACGGAAAGGGCACACGCGTCCGAATCGTTTTCCTGCTCGGTGAGCGTGTCGGCAAGGCGGACGAATTCCGCTTCGCTGAGCATGCGGGTGAAGTTGACGCCGTAGAGGATGGCGTCGGGACCGGCTGTTGCGTAGTCGGTCCAGATGATCTCCGCCTCCACAATCATCCGGCGGTCGGCACTGAAAGCCAGCCAGATGCGGTCGCAGTCGATCGGTTCGTCACAGCAGAGTTTGGCCCCGGACACAGAGAGATTCATGATCCGCGAAGTCATCACTTG
Source organism: Planctomycetaceae bacterium (assembly GCA_029259845.1). GTDB lineage: Bacteria > Planctomycetota > Planctomycetia > Planctomycetales > Planctomycetaceae > JAHBXU01. The sequence continues at coordinate 12,892 of JAJDEI010000230.1, forward strand.
CCGCGATCCCGTTTGCGGGCCGATGGGCACCAGGGCCGCGGGGATCTCATGCCGGCTGCTCGCACGACGCTCCGTGGTGACGGTCGTTCCCAAGCTGTCAGGGGAAGTGTCTGGATTCTTCAAGGAGCACCTGCCGAGTCGTCTGGCCCTGTCGATACTTTCCGACCGTATTCTTAAACATACATCACTCCCGAGCGGAGCCGGTCCCAATCCGGGGGAGAAATCGCATTTCCGGTTGCCGCGGGATGAGGATTATGCTCGTCGTCCGGGAATTCCGAACGAGGACATCGTCGGAGCAAAGCCGGGCGGACAAAATTCACGCGGACCGATGCTGTGCGGACCGGAGCCGGGAGTCCGGCTCTCCGGAAAAGTCAGAGTGAGGCCGGACGCCCGGTCTCTCATTCCATGAATGATCGTCATCGACGACGCCGGTCCTCGGCTCGTGCCAGTGACATCCTCGTCAGGTTGAAACACGGCCGTCCGGCACGGCAAATGTTTTGTTTCAATTAGGGCGTCGACATCGGCCGTCGCCCCCCCATCGCGAACAACACGTTCGCCCTGAGCCCCCGTTGAAAAACTCAATTCCGCGTGCCACTGCCGTCTCGGCAGTGCGAGAAACCAGTCAGTTTTCAGACATCAGCACGGCTGACACAGCCGTGGCACACGTTTTTCAACGGGCTGCTAAGCCCTCTGGCCTCCTCCCCTCCCGGAGCGGGCGCTCCCTGGACGACAAATCAATGCTCCACAACACAAATCACTGACAAGATTTGCGTCCATCAGGCAAATTGATGTTTACACGACCGCCAGCTTCTGAATAATCCGTCGTCCGGCGCGGTCGAAAATCCGTCCGCACGGGGGGATCACCAGACTAGTTTCGAACAGACGAGGGCCGCGGCATGAGTACCCCGTCGGAATCGCGGCCGGCACGTTGGCCTTGGAGAGTCATCGCGGCGTTGGGCATGCCCCTGTTTCTGGCCGCCGCCTACTACGCGGGCACGCCTCGTTCAACGCGATGGTTGTGGAGCGAGCAGGGACCGCTCGAATTGAGCCACGTGATCATTCCCCTATTCGTCATGGGGCTGGGTCTCGCCACCCTGGGAGTGAAGGGACGGGTCGCTGCGGCTCGCAAAGCGGGACTCGGATGGCTTGTTTTGGGGATTGGCGGACTTGCGTTGCTGTGTGTGGGCATCGCCGGCGAGGAAGCAAGCTGGGGACAACATTTTCTTGGCTGGTCCACTCCCGACGGCTGGAGCGAACTGAACGACCAACAGGAGACCAATCTGCATAACATCGGCAGTTGGGCCGATCAAAAGCCGCGGGCACTTGTCGAGTTGTCGGTCGTCCTGTTCGGTATTGTGTGGCCGCTCCTGGCCCGTTCGGGCACCATTTGCGTCCGTCCTGCCTGGCGTCTGGTCCTGCCTCCCGTTGGCGTGCTTCCGATCGCTCTACTCGCCGAAGGCGTCCGTTTGCTGGAACGCGGGCCGGGTTGGCTGGGAATGCCGGCGCTGGCTGCATTTCCCCGCCCCAGTGAATTGCAGGAACTGTATTTCTACACGTTCTTTGCCCTGTGCATGCTGAGTTGGCGGAAACGATTGCTGTCCCGTCTTGCCTTGGCCGTTGACTACGAGGCCGAATGCGGGATCGTCGCGAAAACCAATGACAACCACCCCCACGCCCGGCAGTGGGCCCCCCCGACCACCGCTGTCTCCTGAGACACTCGGCGGTTGTTGAACCGGTGACTACAATACGATAGTCCCGTTCGACAACTTCGATCCCCTCGCCGAGAGCTGTGTGATGTTGGAGTGCAGCAAGAGCCGTTCTGCGTTTGCCCGTGCCTGCCGTGTGATTCCCGGTGGGGTGAACAGCCCGGCACGGGCTTTCGGAGCAGTCGGCGGAGAGCCGCTGTTCATTCAACGGGGGGAGGGCCAGTTTCTGGTCGACATCGATGGAAATCGATTGATCGACTACGTCGGCTCCTGGGGACCGCACATCCTCGGCCATGGCCATTCCTCAGTCACGACGGCTATTCAACAGGCCCTCGCGCGGGGCACGAGCTTTGGAGCCCCGACTGAGGCGGAAACGGAGCTGGCGGAGATGATCGCCGAGGCGGTGCCGTCGGTCGAAAAGGTCCGCATGGTCAACTCCGGCACGGAAGCGACGATGTCCGCCGTTCGCCTGGCCCGTGGGTTTACCGGGCGGGACGTGATCATCAAGTTCGCCGGCTGCTATCATGGGCATGTCGACAGTTTGCTTGTGGAAGCCGGCAGCGGCGCGTTGACCCACGGCGTCCCGTCGAGTCCGGGCGTTCCCCAGGGCTGCACCGCCGACACGCTGTCGCTGCGGTTTAACGACGCCGGCCAACTGGCCGACACGCTCCGCTCACGGGGGGACGAGATCGCCGCCGTAATCCTCGAACCGGTCGTCGGCAACATGGGCTGCGTGCCGCCGCAACCCGGTTTTCTCGAAGCGTGCCGCGAACTCTGCACGCAGCACGGAGCCTTGTTGATCTTCGACGAAGTGATGACAGGGTTCCGCGTGGCGTACGGCGGTGCCCAGTCGCGCTACGGCGTGACTCCCGACCTAACCACGCTGGGTAAGATTGTCGGCGGCGGGCTGCCGGTGGGAGCGTACGGCGGACGGGCCGACGTGATGGACTCGATCTCGCCCGTCGGCCCGGTGTATCAAGCCGGGACGCTGTCCGGCAACCCGCTGGCAACGGCCAGCGGACTGGCAACGCTCCGCACGCTGAAAGAGTCGAACCCCTACGACGCTTTGGAGGTCGCGACCACGCGGCTTGTGCAAGGGCTGAGCAAAGCCGCCATGAACGCCGACATCCCGCACCAAATGACGCAGGTGGGAAGCATGTTCACGCTGTTTTTCAACCCAGAGCCGGTGGTGAACTACGACGTCTCCTCGCGCAACGACACCGCGCGTTTCGCGAAATACTTTCAAGGGATGCTCGAACGGGGCATCTATCTCCCCTGCAGCCAGTTTGAAGCGAACTTCGTTTCTGCCTGCCACACACCCGCCGATGTCGACAACACAATCGCAGCGGCCGCGGAAGTCTTCGCGACGCTCGTCGACCGATAGCCGGCCAAGGAGCCCGAATCAGGGTACCGCTGCCTGACCGGAAGACGAGAACCGGCAGCCATCCAATGGTCCGGCGCGAGATCGGACCGATGAATTTGTCGACGGTGGTGACTATGATGGTGCCCATGCCAAGCGCTGCAAACAGGCCGGCATTTGCATTCCCTGTCCTGACACGCCAGATGCTCTGTCAAACCGAGAACCTGGAGTTGGAGTTCAGCCTTCAGGCTGCCGAGCGCGTCCCTGCCGGCGCGGCTGGGTCGCGAAGCCGCAAGGCGGCTCACACTCAGCATTCCGACGTTGCAAACACGTTGCGAGCGGAGTGTGAGGCCTCCTGTGCGTGCGGCACCCGGCTGAGCCATCCGTTGGACATTCCAAGTGTTCGGCGTTCGGAGGCAATTCCCTGCCGAGCCCAGTCCTTCAAGAAGCATCTTCGAGGAAGCGCGTGGACAACAGTTGGTTGATCTCGGCCGGATTTGGCGGTGCGCTGCTCGTCGCCGGGTTGTGGATGATGCGCTCGCACTGGCTCGCGTGGCAGGCCCAGAAGGCCGATGGGGAGAACGACGAATCGGACATCCGCTTCCTCCGCCGCCGCTTTCGGCGTCGCATGCAGGCGTCCGGAATGATGGCCCTGATCGGTCTTCTGTTGCCGATTGGCGACTGGGTCGATCTGTTCCGCCCCGCTCCCGGATGGTTTGCCGCCTACTGGGGACTGGTGCTTTTGCTGGTGATGTGGTTGTTCCTCCTGGCGATTGGCGACATGGTCTCGACGCGGGCACACGCAGCCGTTGCTTTGAACCGCATCAAAGCGCAGCAGCGCCAACTGGAGCAGGAAGCACTCGCACTCCGCAAGCGGACAAGCAGCGGGCACAACGGGTCGCAACACTCCGGCCCGGAAACGCGTTAGTCCCGTTTCCCGTTTGTGTCGTTACCCCACCAGCACGGCGAGCACTTGATCGGCCATCGCTTCGGTGCCGATACTGGCTTCTCCTGCTTGGGCGATGTCCGGCGTCCGGTGGCCCGCATCCAGGACCTTTCCGACAGCCGCTTCGATCGCGCTCGCTTCGGTCTCCAGGCTGAGCGAATGCCGCAGCAGCATGGCGGCAGCGAGAATCGTCGCCAGCGGGTTGGCGATGCCTTGCCCGGCGATATCGGGGGCCGAGCCATGAATCGGTTCGTACAAGCCGGGTCCGGATGCTCCCAACGACGCGGACGGCAACAAGCCCAGCGACCCCGGCAGCATGGAGGCTTCGTCGGTCAGGATGTCACCGAACATGTTGCCGGTGACCACGACGTCAAAATCGCCCGGCCGCGAGATGAGGTGCATGGCCATCGCATCGACAAGGACGACTTCGTATTCCAACGTGGGGAATTCGTCCGCGACGACGCGCTGGGCGACTTCCCGCCACAGCCGCGAGACTTCGAGCACGTTGGCTTTGTCGACGGAGGTGAGTTTGCCCCGCCGCTCGACGGCCGCCACCGCCGCCAGACGGACGACCCGTTCGATCTCCGCCGTCGAATAGACCATCGTACTGAAGGACGTTTTGCCGTCGCTGTCCTCTTGGGTGCCGGATTCGCCAAAGTAGATGCCGCCGGTCAGCTCGCGGACGAACAGGATGTCCGTCCCTTCGATGATGTTTCGCCGGAGCGGGGAGGAGTCCAACAGCGCGGGGTGCGGAACAATCGGGCGCAGGTTGGCGAACAGGCCCAATTCCTTGCGAATCCGCAGCAGCCCGGCCTCGGGGCGTGTTTTCGCGGTGGGATCGTCCCACTTCGGGCCGCCGACGGCTCCGAGCAGGATCGCATCCGCGGCGCGGCACGCCGTGAGCGTTTGTTCGGGGAGCGGATCGCCGAACTCATCGATCGCGCAGCCGCCGATCGGATAGCTTGCCGTTTCAAATCGATGTCCATGCGCGTCACCAACTGCGCGCAGAACTCGCTCGGCAGAAGCCACAATCTCCGGACCGATACCGTCTCCCGGCAACAGCACAACACTCGCATCCACGCTGCACACTCCCGTCACAATGCTTGTCAGATGAAAACAGACGACGGCCACTCTAGCTCGGCCCTGCACGCAACACCAGCACACGGATTCCGTACGTCGATTCGGGTGTGCATCCGTTCGATGGAGAATTCCACGCATTTCCGGGTGGCCGGGGCGCTGCTGAAACAACCGATATGCGTCCTCAGACCGAACACTGGGGCCGTGACGCGGTTTGTTGACCGTCCACAGCCCCAGAGTTCCGACCGGCTGACCAACCATCAATTTCAGATGGCCCCAGCCACCCCCGCGATTCAGCAGAGGCACACCGACGCCGCATGTCCTGCACATTCGTCGCAACAGGGAATTCCCGGAACGATCGTTGCAGCCGCTGTCGTTTCCTCCATGCGAGTTGTGAGCGGACGATTCGGTTCTCTGTCCGGTTCCGAGGCTCCGATAAGACGACAGGGCGCGTCCCGTCGTCACCTCTTCGATCGCCCCCACTTTGGTCGAAAGCAAATCCAGCGGTCCCTCATGCGAGCGTTTTTCGCAAGCATCCTCCGTCCGTGTGTGATCGGCCTCGGCATCGCGCTGATGATGACCGGGAGTTGCCTGCTGTTTGTCGATCAGGTGACGCTCCGCGATGCAGTGGAAATGGACCGGGCGCGGATGCCGTCGATTTTTATCCGCGTCGCCCCCTCCGCCCCCCATCAGTTCTCGCCGCCCCCCTGGTTGCCGATTACACTGATGGCCGCGGGCGGACTGACCGTGCTGTACTCGATCGCCCTGCCGCGGCGGTTCCTCGGTTCCTGACCGACAGGCAGCATCCCGGGGCTGAGACCGGGATGGACCGTCAAAATGTCCCGACCGACACGACTTGCAGACTCCCTTCTCGTTGGAGTTGCGACGATCGGTGCAACCACTGGAGCCGGCGGATGCGAGTCGTCATCGACGGACAGCTCTGGATTGGACACGCCGGGGATCTGGACGATCTTCGCACGGTCGCCGAACCAGAAGACCTGGCGATCGTCGATCTCGCAATCGATGAGCCGGTTCGCCCGCTCTTCCGCGACCGAATCTATCTTCGCATTCCTCTGCTCGATGGTGCGGGGAATCCACCGATACGGCTGAAACTCGCGGTCGACACCGTGGCGTCATTTCTCCACGGTCACCTGCCAACGTTGGTTGCTTGCAGCTCCGGAATGAGCCGCTCACCCGCAGTGGCTGCGTTCGCCATCGCCATTGCAAGGCAGTGCACGCCGGAAGAAGGCCTGTCAATCGTGAACCAGTCCGCCGGAGGTGACATTGCTCCCGCGCTATGGAACGACCTGATCCGGCTCTTCGCGGAGAATCACGACTGCTGAGCGTTCGCGGCTTCTTCGAGCCGCAGTTGTTCCTGCCGGTAGCGTTCGGCGGTTTCGTGGTCGAACGTGGGGTGCTCGCTCAGATCGGCGTCGCTGGAATGCCGGGAGCGGCAGCGGTAACAGACGAGGACGTCCGGCATGAAGGCGTACAGCAGCAGATCGATGGCAGCAAAGGCCATCAGGATGCTCAATGCCCAGACCGGACGGTGATACCACCAGGCGATCGAACTGAGCGTCGCACCGGCGGCGACCATCGTGAGGCCGACCGACTGCGGGAAATCCTTCTGACGCCACAGGTCGCTGTTGCCGCAGATCAGGCAATGCGACGGAGCCGAGTCGCCCAATTCGTCCGGTCCGAGCGATTGGGTCCAATCGCAACCTGTACAGCGGATTTCCCCAGCGGGAGCCGAGATCTCCTGGGATTGGGGAGCCTCGCAGCGCGGACATTGGTAACGCAGTCTCATCGAAGGTACCGGACACCGGTTAAGGACGGGAACGGGGAAACACGGCTGATATTGTAAAGGCCCGAGTGTTCCGTGTCCTCGCTGGGACAGGCAGGGCGACCGTGTTTTTTATGATGGGGGAGCGAACGGCGATTCGCTGTCGGTGAAACGCCCCAGGTTCAACAAAACATTTGGCCTGCTGGGAGGGGGAGCACGGCAATCGCACGTCGATGTTGGGCCTCTGAAACATGATTGCAGTTTGGCCGCTTCAGCCAAGGGTGAAACGGTGGTTTCTCAAGTCGAATCGAGTCCGGCATTCGATCGCGCGGAGAGTTGAAAAATGTGCAGACGA
>JAJDEI010000024.1 GCA_029259845.1 Planctomycetaceae bacterium
CTAGTGCTCTGTCAGTCATGCTTTGATGGATGGTATTCTTGGGGCGATTGCTCGGGAAGAGCGTTTTTTAATCGCCACGGAGGGTGCCCTGACGAAGCGGTATTGCGTCACGTTGACAGCGGAGGAACGTCAGGAATTGAATTCGCTGGTTTCTGTCGGGAAAGCGGCGGCGCGGAAGCTGGTGCGAGCGAGAATCGTGTTGTTGGCCGATCAGGCGGAGGGAGGGCCGGCGAAATCGGACCCCGAGATTACCGACGCGTTAGGATGCGGATCGGCCACCGTGGAGCGGTTGCGGAAACAATTTGTGGAAGAAGGCCTGGAAGCCACGTTGACTCCCCAACCGACGACCCGGACTTACGAAAACCGTTTGGATGGAAAGGCCGAGGCCCATCTGGTCGCCATCACCTGCGGACCTGCCCCGGACGGGCGTTCCCGTTGGACGTTGCGGCTGCTGGCCGACCAGGTCGTGGCGTTGGGCCATGTCGAATCCGTCTCGCACGAGACGGTGCGTCAGACGCTGGCTGCCTGATCGGCTCGCTGATCGCTCGACAACGAACTGAAACCGTGGTTGAAGAAAGGCTGGTGCCTTCCGGAAGGCCCCTCGGGTGAGTTTGTGGCGGCGAGGGAAGACGTGCTGGAGGTGTATCATCGTCCGTATGACGAGCGCCGTCCGGTGGTCTGCATGGAAGCAAGTCTCGCCGCCGACCGATGAGGGAGGAACAAGGCAAGACGCGGTAGGCTTTCCTCAAAGCAGTTGATCGGGGAAGTGCGTCAGCCGCTCCCGGTTCAGCCGGGTCAGGTTGCGAAATCCGACAGCGAATACCGGCGACTGGGAACAGCTAACATCTTCCTGGCCGTGGAACCGCTGGCCGGCCAGCGAACGGTTCGCGTCACCGACCGTCGCACCCGCATCGACTGGGCTCAGTTCATCCGCCATCTGCTGGAGTCCGTCTACGCCGGCGCAGAACAGGTCGTGCTCGTCATGGACAACCTGAATACCCATAGCATCGGCAGCCTGTACGAAGCGTTCGATCCGGAGACGGCCCGACGTCTGGCGTCGCGTCTGGAAATCCATGACACACCCAAGCAGGGCAGCTGGCTCAACATGGCCGAGACGGAACTGAGCATTCTGTGCCGCCAATGCCTTGACCGACGCATTGACTGCCAGAAGATCATGGCCGACCAAATCGCCACCTGGGAACACGACCGCAACGCGAACAAATCAACGATCGACTGGCAATTCACCACCGCCGACGCACGCATCAAACTCCGACGACTCTATCCATCATTCCATGATTGACAGAGCACTAGCGCGAACCTTGTGCGGCGACCGCGTCGGCCCGCCGGATGTGCAACACGACCGGAGCCGATGCCTGCCCTCCGGCGGTGCTGGCCGTCAGATGGAACATCCGCGTTTGTTCGGGGACCCAGTGGTCGGCGGTAATGAAGAACTCACGTTCGTTCTGATCGCTGAGCAGCAACAGCCCGTTCAGGCCGATGTTGTCGACATACACGCCGTGCGGCAGGTTGCGGCCCGAAGTCTCCTTGCCGAGCGAAACGACGCCGGCATGGTCGATCCGTTCGATGACCGCCTTGAGCATAATGGTCTCGCCCGGTGCAATGGTGAATTCGAGCGGTCCGTCGGCGGGGGCTGCCGTCGGCTCCGCTCCGCCGGCAGCCGGCAGGATGGTGACCAGGAGTTGCGGCTTTTCTCCCAGTTTAATCTCACCGAGCGATTCGGCCGGATGCACGACGTCGCGGCCGCCAATCTGTGCGGTCGCCGTCACGATTGACGCTTTGGCCTGTTCGTCAGACGGTGCGGGCGCATCGGCATCAGCGATCACGACGCCCATCGCTTCGATCTGTCCTGCTTCAATGATGAGCGGAGTGGTCGCTGAGAAACCGTCGGGCAGCCCGGCGATGTCAACACGGATCGGACCTTCATAACCGTCGATGCGGTCGGCCTTCACGCGAAACTCCTTCGCACTCCCTGGGGAGACGGCCAGCTTTTTGTCCGCGACAGCGACGGAGATCCGGAAATCCGGCCGGCGGGGTCGTACCGTCAGCGAATACTTGAAGTCGGGCCCCTGATGGCCCCGGACGTCCTTCACTTTGATGAGGTACTCACCGTCACCAGGAGCAGTGAAACACAGCCGCGAGTCCGTGCCGAGCGAGCGGCGGCTCTCGTCGTCGTTCTCGTAGTAGTGGGTGAAGACCGGCAGACCGTTGGGGATTAGTTTGCTCCCCGGCGGATGCGGTTCCACGATGAAGCACGGCTCGCCGAGGGCATGCGCCAGCGGCGTGGTGTCGAAGTAGCCCCAGCGGTTCCCCTGCGCCGGATAGACATTGTAGCCCGAATCCGGGCCGCGCGGATACATCCACAGTTTGACGACTTCGCCGTTGGCATACAGATACTCGTTGAGCGTCATCTCCTGCCAGTTAAAGATGCGGAAGTCGCCCGTCTGGTCGGCGTTTTTGCCCCGGAACGTGAAGTACGAATCCCGCACGGCCTGCAACAGCACGCGCTCAATCCGCTCTCCCTCGGAGGTCAGCACTTCGACAAACGAATCGACGGGTGACTGGGACCGAGCCGCATCGACTTCGATGACCCAGTCCTGTCCCGCCAGCGAGGTAAACCGGAAGAGGTCGAAATCGGGCGGCACTGATGCTGTCGTCGATGACTGCGGCGGCGTCTCATCGTCGGTCGATTCCGTTGCCGAGTCGCTTGCTGGCTCCTCGTCGAGGACGCCGGTGACGAGTGCCGGGGTCTGAATGGCGGTCGCCTCTGCCGGCGTGTTGTTCGGCTCTGTTTCGGCGAACTTCAAAGGGGACGTCTCTTCGACGACGATCGTGGGATGAGCCGCTTCGAGCGGAGCGGCGGCTTGCTGTTCGGCATCGACGCCATCGATCGGAAAACGACCGAGCGACCCATCCAGTCGTCCGACACGAAACGTCCGACCGTCTTCGCCGACGGCCAGCGCGGCGGCGATCTCCGGTTCATTCTCCCACAATCGGAGCTCCGTGTAGTTCTCCGTTTCCCAGAGTTTGATTGTCCGGTCATCGGCGGTGGACACGAGGCGGGTGCCGTCCACGGTAAACGCCAGCCGAAGGACGGCTCCCTCATGGGCGAAACGGGCATGCACCAACGGGTTGATCCGCGGACGGTCGGTCGAGATAAACCGCCAGACACGGATGCGATTGTCGGCCCCGCCGGCGACGATCATCTTTCCATCGGGGCTGAACGCGCACGTGTACTGCTCCTTGAGCGGCTGTCCGAGAGTATCGAGGCGTTCGCCGTCGGCGACCCGCCAAACTTTGCAGGTGTCGTCGGCACTCGCACTCACCAGGAACCGGCCGTCCGGACTGAAGGCGATGTCGTAGACCGCCCCGTTGTGACCGTCCAACGTGCGGACTTGTTCGCCGGTCTCCGCGTCCCACAGGATGATCCGCTTGTCATAGCCGCAGGTGACGAGCGTTGTCCCGTCGGGAGAGAGCTCGGCATCGTACAGGATGTCGCGGTGGCCCTTGAATTGCCGAATCAGCGCGCCGTCGCCCGTGTCCCACAGGGCGGCAACGCCACCCAGCCCTTCGACACCCGAGGCGGTGACCAGTCGGCTGCCCTCAGCCGCGAAATGGACTGCGTTGACCTTGCCGGGAAAGCCGTCCAGCGACACGCTCGGTTTGGCCTCATCCAGCGCGCCGGCTGACGCATCAAGGGACGCATCGGCGAACAGGGCAACCTGTCCATAACGTGCGACCGCCAATCGGCCGTCCGACGACTGCGCGATGGCGGTGATCGGACGGCGGTCGACGTGCGATTCGATTTGTGGCACGATCAGCATCAGCCGGTCCGGCTCCGCACCGTCCGGCCCTTTCGCGCCTCCCTCAATCCACTTCGTCAGCAGGGCGACCTGTTCGGCCGACAACTGCGGCTCATCCTCCGGGGGCATGGACGGTTCGCCCGCCGTGAGGACGCGAATCATGCGGCTGTTCTCCGCATCGCCCGCCAGAAACGCGGGCCCGTCTTCGGTCCCCTTCTGCAACGAGGCAAACGACTCGACCGAGAAGTCCCCTTCCAAATCGCCGTCGTTATGACAGCCCGCACAATACTTCTTCAGCAACGGCGCGACGTCGCGGTTGTAATCCGGCCTGTCAGATTCCAGATCCGCAGCGGCAGCGATGCCACAACTCAGGAGGACAGCGAACGTCCAGACGGTCAATTTCGCCATTTGCAGTATCATTCATCACTCCCACTCGAAATCGCTGGGAACATCCCATCCTCACGACTTCCAGAGTACCGGGAAGAGCGGACACTCAGCAACGCAAGGTGCCGACAGACGTCGCCATACGATGTTCGGAGGCGCGATGCTAAAAAATCCCCAACTGGTCGCGGGCGTCGTCGGTCATGCGTTCGGGGGTCCAGGGGGGGGACATCACCAGTTTGATCATCGCGGTCTCGACGTCTTCCAGTTGCTCCAGCGCCATCTTCGCCTGCTGAATGATCTGCGGACCGGCGGGGCAGGCGGGACTGGTCAGCGTCATTTCGACGTTAACGGTCTCCTCCTCCTGGGCGACGTCATAGATCAGGCCCAAATCGACAATGTTGATCATCAGCTCCGGATCGATGACCTGTTTGAGCGCATCGATCAGTTGGACTTCGTCGGACATGCGAATACTTTCTCGAGGGGTCAACCGCTCGTTTGGGGCGTGTTACAAGCCACGATCGCACTGGGCCCAAGCCAACGGCTCTGCCGTCGACCGGGCACTAAACCGCCAGGTGGAGGGTGGGTAAAACAAAGTGGAACCCACAGTTCGAACGGCGGGTTTCGCTAACGCTTCACCCACCCGACCTCTTTCTTGGGGGAACACGGATCTCCACTCATCGACGCAAATCTCCGAACAACAATCGAATCCCAGCGAGTCATTCGTGTCCATCAGCGACGATTAGCGATCCTTTCCTTCTCCATATTTCAAACGGCTGAAGTGTTATCGCTTGTTCATTCTATCAATTGTCGGCGTCGGGAACACCAACCGTCACGCAGAACGCTCCGGTGTTGTCGTCCAGTTCATTCCAGAAGTCGTTGACCCGCAGGTACAACGTGCCATCGAACGGTATGGTAACGGTCGCCTTACGACCGATGTCGATCACGTCGCTGAGCCGGCGGCGACCGGTCCGTGATTCGGGTTCGCTGATGACGAGTCCCAGCAGCCGCCCGATGGGGCGTCCTTCCGAATAACGAATGCTGATCCCCTGCGGCTCACTCTCCCACGGCCGCGGGGTTTGCGCGAGAGCGGTCCGTCCCTCGGCAGTGATCGCATACGTCTGGTTCGCGGGGAGGGCAACACCGGTCGATTGCCAACCCCGGTCAGCGGGGATGATTTTCGGAGCAATCGCATCACCGGCGGGGTTTTCCGTGCCCGGCACGAATTCGATCGCCGCTTGCTCGATGTCAAAGCCGTAACACAGGTGTCGTGCGAACAGCTTCCACTCCGCAGCGAAGTCGGCACTCATGGGGCCGAACAGGCGGCGGTTGGCGGCATCGAATCCCTCGCCAACGTATTCGCGTCCCAGAGACCGGAACACCGGCCCATAGCGCGGATGGGTGTCTGTGAACACGCACAGCGCCCAGGACCACGCGTAGGATTCGTTGTTTTGGGAGAAGTCGGCCGGTTGCAGCCGTCCGATGTCGTCGATGGCCAGCAGACGTCCGTCGGCGAGCGCACGCCGGATCATGGGGATGCGACCGAATCCGACGAAGTCCTCCTTGCGCTGCGGCATCACCCGAAACGCGACGTTGCCGTCCTCGTGTCGAGCATGGGTTGCGAACAACTCCGCCATGCCCTCCAGATACCAGACCGGCACGTCGATCGTCGTCCCCCCCATCGACTGCATGAAACAGTGTGTCGCCTCATGGATTATCAGATGCCGCCGGTAGTAGTCGTACTCGGAGTCGTTCATCCAGAACTGCTGGGTGTCATGCTTGCCGTGAGCGAATGCAGGGAGCGTGACCGGCAGCAAGCCTGCTGCGCGGAAACGGTTCTGGTCCCGCATGAGATAGCCGGTGAGTTGGAATTCGCTCCCGTCCCGCGCCGGCGGCAGCGAACCGAAGTACTCTTCCCATGCGTCGAAGGCCCGGTCGATGACCGGCGGCAGTGTTTGGGCCGTCTCCGCTTCGATGTCCGTGTACAGGATCAATCGAGCCGACCGGTACTCCCGGATGTCCAACTCCGCCAGTCGCGCGGCATCGTGACGCGGCCTCTCGTCCGGCGGTCGGAAGGACGGGCGCTTCTCGGCAGCGTGTCCGCCGTCTCCGGCCGGCTGTGGGGCTTGGGGGACCGCTTCTGTCACCGCGCGACGGACCTGCGTCGCCGATTCAGGAGATTCTTCCGAGGGCAACGAGACGTCGCCGGACGCAGAAGCCGGGGGCGTTGACGCTGGGTCATCCGGAGTGTTACTGGACGCGGGGCGACAACCTGTCAGGGTTGCCGTCAGACAGATCCCCAAAAGGAACACCGTCGCTAATCGGTCAATTGGAACTTGGTCGTGTTGACATTCAAGAATGGGTAACACGGGCAACCCGTGTCGCCCCGCGACAAGAAGCCTTTGCGTCAATCGTCCGGTGAAGGACAAGCTTCCTGCCGCTGCGCGGCACCGGTTGGGACAACCGGTGCTACCCGAAATCCCCTGCAAAACGGACCGATTGAATGTCGACACGACCTTGTCTCCTCACGGAGCGCACTCTACGGCCTCACAAGCAAGGACGGCAAGCGATGTCGGTTTGCGATGGGTGCGGGAGCGGATTGTTGCACGCTAGGGTCAGGCACCATTTCGTGGGAATGACGACTCGGGGTGTTGATCAACGGTGCCCTCCCACGAAATGGTGCCTGACCCCGAATTATCCGAATTATCGTTTGGCGACCGTTCGCAGAACGGTCCCGAGCGACGCCGGTTTGCGATTCACCCGGCGCACCGGTAGCCTGACAAATCCCCAATGAGTGACCTGTTTCCTGCAAGGTGCCGCAACGATGGGACAATTCCGCTACTCACTGAACAGTGTGACGATCAAGCCGGCTCCCGTGATCGAGAAAATCCGCATTGCGGCGGAGGCCGGTTACGAGGCAATCGAACTGTGGCACGACGAGATTGATCAGTTTCTCGGTTCGAGCGGGAGTCTCAAGGAGCTACGGAAGGCGATTGACGATTCGGGGCTCACCGTGCCCTCGACGGTGATGCTCAAGGGGTGGTGCGAGCCGGCGGGGGCCGCGTATCGGCAGGGCATGGACGAATGCAAACGGCGGCTGGAACAAGCGGCTGCGGTCGGTGCGATTCACTCGATCGCCGGGCCGCCGCGCGGCAAGGTTGATTACGGGCTCGCCTCGCAACGATACGGCGAACTGCTCGACCTTGGCCTGTCGATGGGGGTCAAGCCGGCGATGGAGTACCTCGGATTTGCGGAGGACGTCAACAGCATGGCGGACGCCCTCCGGATTGTGGAAGGCTCCGGTCATACGGAGGGAACGATCGTGCTCGACCCGTTCCACGACTTCCGCGGCGGTGCCGGATGCGAGGACATCGCGCGGCTGAAAGCGTCGCAGATAGCGGTCTGTCACTTCAACGATGCCCCGGCAAAGCCCCCCGCTGCCGAGCAGCAGGACCGGGACCGCGTCATGCCCGGCGACGGCATCATCGACCTGCGCAGGTTCGTGACGCTACTGGACCAGATTGGCTACGACCGCTGGATCTCACTCGAATTGTTCCGATCGGACCTGTGGGAGCGCAACCCCCAGGAAGTCGCCCGCCTCGGCTTGGAAAAGATGAGGGCGGTTTGCGAGATTGGACAAAATGGGGCGGGCACTGCGGGCTGTTTCGAGCCATCGCCGCGTCTGAGTGCGGATTAGCACAACACAATTCGCACAATGGCGTTACGCGGCCTTGCTCGACCGGTCCTGCTCGTTCTGCCGGTCCTGGGACTGAGGCAGGCGATGGGTGGCGTTGCTGGCGGTGCGGTTCCAGTGGCCCAGATAATAGCTGAGGGACATCAGCAGGCCCGCTGATGTGAGTGCCACGAAACATCCGAGCAATGCGGTCTGGTCGTCGGTGAGAGTTTGCAGGAAGTCCATCGGTCATCTCTTGTTGCGAAGATAGGGACCTGAGGCGGGCCGCGGATCGAACCTCGTGGTCTGTCAAACCCAAAACCTGGGGTTGGAGTTCAGCCTTGAGGCTGCGAAAGCAAGCTAAAGCTTGAACTCCAACCCCCAAATCAAAGCCTGACAAGGCACTGGGGACTCGCGGGCCTCATTCTCAGTTTTCGGCTGTTGGTTACTCTCGGCTGAACGAGATGGTCAGTTCCTCACCCGCCGGAGCCGGAAGTGCTGGCTGTCACACGTCACCGGAAAGTGGGAAGTCGTTTATGTTCCACTATTTAGTCTCAATCGGCCACCGGAGCTCGTGACGTCAATTAGCCGCCGAGCTTGCTTGCCGCGCAGGCTGTACAAGCGTTCCATCTCGCCAACGATAGCGAGTCGCGGGTTGACGTGAGAGCGGCACTTCCCGTACACCTCCGCGTCATCATGGATTCCTATCTCGTCGCGCACGGATGATGCGACCTTTATTTCCCCTGCTGCACCGTTATGTGATGGGAGAACTCCTGCGGGTGTTCGTCCTGGTGCTGACGGTGTTTACGGTGCTGACGGTGTTCGTGGGCGTCTTTCAGGAGGCGACCGAACGCGGGCTGGGACCGGTGCAGGTGCTCAAGGTGTTGCCGTATATCATCCCCAGCATGTTGCCGTTTACGCTGCCGGCAACGTTGCTGCTGACGGTGTCCGTCGTGTACGGACGAATCGCTGGGGACCAGGAGATCACCGCGGCCAAGGCGGCGGGGATCAACGTGCTCAGCCTGATGGGGCCGGCGTTCGCTCTTGGGGCTGTGTTAAGCGTGTTCTCCCTGCTGTTGACGGACCAGGTGATTCCCTGGGCGGAGGCGATGAGCCAGCGGACGATCATTGCCGCAGTGGAAGAGATCTTCCTCGACCAACTGCGGACCGACCATCAGCTCCGCTACAAACCGGAGGGGATCGACATCACCGTTGAAAAGGTGGAGGGACGCCGCCTGATTCAACCGGTGTTTCGCTATCAACACGGCGGCCATTTGGTGACCGTGGTGGCGAGCGAGGCGCTGGTCGAGTTCGATCACGAACGTCAGGTGGCCATTCTGCACATGCGCGATGCGCGGGCCGATTGGCCCATGCGACGGGACGACAAATCGATCGTGCTTACGCAACGGGGAGAACAGGCTTACGAGTTCCCGCTGCCGTTGGAAGGTGAGATGACCAAGCCGCGGCAACTGAGCCTCAGCCGCATCGATCACGAACTGGCCGAGGTGGCTGATCGCCGCCGCGAACTGGAGGAACGCCGCCTGGTGGAGACGGCCATCTCACTCACACTGGGCGACTTCGACCGCATTGCCGATCCAGCGTTTGCGACGAGCCGAGAATTGATCCAGGGCGACGCCAAGCGAAAGCGGCTGCGGACGGAGTATCACAGCCGTTATGCGCTCTCCTGCAGTTGCTTCTTTTTCGTTCTACTGGGAAGCCCTTTTGCGATCCTCAAAGCGAAGAACCAGTTCTTGACGAGTTTTCTGTATTGCTTCGGGCCGATCGTCGGCGTGTATTATCCGCTCGTGCTGGGGTTGATGACGCAGTCCAAGCGCGGCACGCTCGACCCATCCTGGGCGATGTGGGTCGGCAACGCCGTTGTGTTCGTCGCGGCTTGCGTCATGATTCGGCGAGTCATGCGGTTCTGAATGACAGCGCATGAGTCTGCGGCACTCTCTGATGAGTCCAGCGCGATCAACAACCGCCGCGACTCAGAGCCCCAAGCGTTAGCGACGGGACAGCCAGACAGGTTGCCCGCCGGACCGTCGACGTTCGTCGTCAGGAAGAAAAAGGAACCGCGGATCAAGCGGATCGGGGCGGATGCCCGCGGATCGTTGCCGACCAGCAAGCCGATCCGCCCGGATCGGCCCCAATCCGCTTCATCCGCGTTTCGCTTCTCTGTCGAAAACCGCCCAACCATCACGCGGGTGGCGGGGAATGGGGAGCAGGGCAGCCGTTTTGTCGAAGTTGGGGCGTCGCACCGACGTCGGCCGTCGCCGTTGGCTCCGGGTTAGGTTCTCACTCGGGAAGACGGCCAGTCGCCACGTTGGGGAAGGGTCCGGAGAGGGCCTTCATGAAGGCCACGAGGTCCTGTTTGTCCTGGTCGGTGGCTTCGAACTTCTTGACCTTCTCGGACAACCATTCGTTGGCATGCCCTCCCTTGGCATACCATTCCACGACTTCTTCGAGCGTCTTCTGGCTGCCATCGTGCATGTAGGGAGCAGAGAACTCCACGTTGCGAACAGTCGGCGTCTTGAAGGCTCCCTTGTCTTTCTCGACCTGGGTGACGGCGAAGCGGCCCAAGTCGGGCTTTTCGGCATCCATCCCAACGCCCAGGTTGTGGTACTTCTCGTCCGCGAAGTTCGCCCCTACGTGGCACGCGGTGCACCCCACCTTGTCACTGAAGAACAACTCCCGTCCATGCAGGGCGCTCTCCGACATGGGGTTTGCTTCTGAGGCAGCTTTTGCCAGCTCGTACCTGGCGTAATCGTCGGGGGCCTCCTCCTTGAGATCGGCGAGGTCTTCCTCGGTGGGGTACGGGTCGAGGAACCGCTTCAGCTCTGCGAAATAGTCGTACGGAGACGGACCGCTCACGATAGCCCGCTCAAAGGTGGCGATCGCCTTGCCGACGTTGTCGATGTTGACCGAGTTTTCGCCGAAGACCCGCTCGAACTGGATGCGGTAGCCTTCGATGTTGCCGATCGTCTCGACAGCCGCTTCGTGGGTGTTGGCCATTTCGATCGGATTGGCGATCGGTCCGACCGCCTGGGCTTCGAGCGATTCGGCCCGTCCGTCCCAGAACTGCGGCCCGCTCAGGATGCGGTTGAAGCTCACCGGCGAGTTGCGGTTGCCAGTCTGTCCGTCGACGCCCACGCCGAATCGCGTATGAGCCGCGTATCCCTGCTTGGGATCGTGACAGCTCGCGCAGCTGATCGTGCCATCCGACGAGAGCCGCTCGTCAAAGTACAACTGCCGCCCCAGTTCGATTTTGGCCCGTGTCATCGGGTTTTCGTCGATCCCGGTGATCTGCTGCGCACCCAGGCTGAGGCCCAAAGGCAGCGTGATCGACAGCACGTCATGGACGCCCGGCGTGTCGAGCCAGGCGGTAATTTGCTCGACGGTCAGCGGCCCGTCTCCGGGGATACCCCCGTACAGCGAGTCATCGCCCAGCACGACGGATGGCGATTCGGACTCTTCAGCCGTTGCCGACGGTTCGTCCGTCGAGTTGGTATTTTTCGCCGGCTTCGGTTCGGGTTCCGGCTTCGGTTCGGGTTCCGGAGTCGGCTCTGGTTCCGGGGGCTCAGCGGGTGTTTCCGCCGGCATTTCAGGCTCGCTCGTTTCCGGGGCAGCGTCACCCGTCGCCGCATCGGCTGCGGACTCTGCTTCGCTGTCCGCCGGACCGGTCTCGGGTGGGGTCGCAGCCTTCTCGGCGGGGCACCCCGATAACATCAGCGGCGTGGCCAGCAGAAGACAACCTGCCAAGTGAACAAGCCTGCGTCGACAAAGCGGATCGCACATAGCCCTTTCCTCACCTTTCAATTCAGTCTTGAACCTGACGCAAGTGCAGGGACGCCCACCGGCGTCCCGTCTGCCGACATCCTAGACAGCTTTCCTCCCGACGTCCAAGGACCGGCGGCCATTCTCACGATTTCCCGTCAAAGTGGCAAACTGGTGGACTCGCGGCCACAAAGGAGAATCTGCGAGTTCAGCCCGTTTCGCACGTCAATCAAGGACATGGGCAACCTTGAATCATTCGATTTCCGAGTTCGGCAAGGATTTGCAGCGACGCGCTGCGGCGCGAGCCGGGCAGCTTGCCGTCGGGGATGGCGGCGGGGAGTTGGCGCATGGTCTTGAGAGTCGGGTTGTCTTCCAGGCAGTCCCGGGCGAAGCATGGTTTGGTCTGGGCGATCCGCAGGCGAGCCTCCGCGTGTGCGAGCCATTCACTGAGCTTCTCCTCTGACCACGCGACTGATCCCAGAGGTTTCGTGAATGGACGAAACCCCGGAAGAAACTCTCCATTCGCGACGCCAACGGCTGCACCAAATGCCATCCCAGCGGGGAACGCAATGCACTCACACCACAAACACACACTCCCAAACAACGCAACCGTCTCGCGAACATTCCGAGTCGCAGGATTTTGTGTCATAGAGCGTGTAACCTGATGATCCAGACTCTTGGATTCTCTTGATGCGTCCGTTGTGGTACTCCAGCATTCGATCTCCAGGCTCACGCGACTCATGACCAAAAACAAGTTGGCCCATTTCTTGGCGATGTTGTTCCTGTTCTGCGGCTGCGAATGTCGGACCGCGTTCGCCCAGCCGAACCGGGCCATTGATCTCGGCAACCGCCGCGAACTGTTCATTGACGATCATCTCGTGGGCGAAATGACGAATGTCCAACTTCTGGTCCATCCGCCGACGCGCGAAGAGATCGCCGTCAACTGCGACAAGCCCTGGGAGGGCAACGGATGCGGTTACTTTACGGTCCTGCACGACCGCCAGGAGGCCGTCTATCGGATGTACTACCACGCCTGGCAGATTCCCACGGGCATCGAGCCCGGGGGGCCGCTGACCATCGCCTACTTCGAAAGCAAGGACGGCATCACATGGGACCGGCCCAGCCTCGGGCTGTGCGAGTTCAACGGCTCCAAAGACAACAACATCATCCTGGACAAGCTGGGCGACGGCGGTCGCTGCCACGACTTCTCTCCGTTCATCGATGCCAATCCCGCCGCGAAACCGGAGGGACGGTACAAAGCAACCGGAGCCGGGTTTGACAACCAGAAAGGCATCTGGGTTTATCAGTCTCCCGATGGGGTTCACTGGACCCCCGTGGCGCCTGGCCCGGTGTTCGACAAGGGAGCATTCGACACACAGAATATCTCTTTCTGGTCGCCCACCGAGCATAAGTATGTCCTGTACTACCGCGTTTTCTCCGGAGGCGGCACCACGGGCACGCGGCTGATCAACCGGGCCGTGTCGGACGATTTTCTCCACTGGGCCGATGAGGGAACGATCGCCTTTCCCGAAGGCGAAGGGCCGCGTCCGCTTGCGCAGTTCTATGTCAACCAGATCAAACCCTATGAGCGAGCGCCCCACCTGTACATCGGGTTTCCCGCGCGCTACGTCGATCATGGGCGAACGGCGTCGACTCCGCTGCTGCCCGAGTGGACACTGCGCGAGAAGCGGATGACGGTTGCCCCCCGCTACGGCACGGCGGTGACGGACTCGATCTTCATCACCAGCCGCGACGGCCGGAACTTCCGACAAAGCAACGACGTGTTTTTGCGGCCCGGACTGCGCACCAAACACAACTGGTCGTACGGAGACAACTACATCGCCTGGCATGTCGTCGAGACGGAGCCGACGAAGGACGACGCTCCGCGCGAGCTTTCGCTTTACGCCACGGAATCCTATTTCACCGGTCGCCAATCTCGCTTGCGGCGCTATTCATTAAGAATGGACGGCTTCGCCTCGATCCACGCCAAGCTCCGACCGGGAGAGTTCACGACCAAGCCGATCACCTTTTCCGGAAGAGCGCTGTCGCTCAACGTGGCGACGAGCGCCGCAGGGTTCGTCCAGGTCGAGATTCGCTCGCCGGACGGCACGCCGCTATCCGGCTTCACGCTCGCGGACTGCGACATCATCTATGGTGACTCACTCGATCGTCGCGTCAGTTGGAAAGGGAACACGAGCGTCGAATCGCTGATCGGTCGTCCCGTGGTGCTGCGCGTGGTCATGCGCGAAGCGGACGTGTACTCGCTGATGTTTGAATGACCAGCCGGGACCCATCGCCCAACACGCCGCGATCGTCGCACCAAGCCGCTTCCGTATCATCCGCACCGGGCTCTGGATGTGAGCCCGGTGAACCTCGGCGCGGCTGAGGCACCTGGAATCTCACACGAATTCTGGGAGTCTCGAATACGGACCCGTTGAAACACGATGCCGAGGCAGTTGATTGACCTGGCCGCTGTGACCGAGACTGACCGCGTCCGCCGGAGCGGTGCCCCCCCCCTGTGGCGGGGTTCTCCCGTAATGGCCGACACCCGCGAACGCGCTCCTGTCCCGTCAGACTCGCAGGAAAATCTTCTTGCGGTACAGCAGGTAAAGTAGCAGCCACTTGACCGCGACCAATGCGATTGACCACAAGAGCGGCTGGTAGTCGCCCGTGTGCTTGAGCACTCCATCGAAGAAGAAATCGGTCGTGTAGGCGAAATCGACGAACTGCGCCGCCATGTAAATCAGGATCGAGTTCATACCGATCACGACGAAGAAAAACGCCCAACGGCGCAGCCGCCAGACATCGATCACCAGGTAGAACAGCGCCAGGAACAACAGGCTCCAGCCGGCGCAGTGGAGCACAAACGAGCTCGACCACAGGTTTTTATTGATGGGGAAATCCCGGTTCCACAGCTGCGCCAAGCCAAGGCATGCCAGGCCGACGACGACCATTGCCGCTGTTTTGAAGTAGCCGTTGCGGCGATTGTCTTTCAAAAACTGGCCCGTGAGGGCGCCGGCCAGGGCGGTGCCGATCGCGGGAATCGTGCCGAACAAGCCCTCGGGGTCGCGGTCGCCGCGGTACAGATGGCCGGGGATCAGCAGGCGGTCGACGTAGTCCGTGAGCGTGTGGCCCGGGGCGAGATCGCCGGCACCGAAGCCGGGAACGGGCACAAACTTCAGCGCTGCCCAATATCCGACCAGCAGCCCCGCAAACCAGACAAGCCGGCCGCGCCAACCGGTGTTCAGCACGATGATCCCGGCAAACAGGTAGGCCAGGCCGATGCGTCCCAGGACGCTCGGCAGCCGCGTGTTCGGCCAGTCGAACTCAAGCAGGCCGTTGTAAACCATTCCCAGCAGAACGAGCACCAGCCCGCGAATGATCACATGCCGGGTGATCCGTGACTTGGCGTCGCCGCGCGCCAATCGTTTTTCAAACGAAAACGGCATCGAGACGCCGGCGATAAACAAAAACAGCGGAAAGATGAGGTCGTAGAATTGGAACCCGTGCCATTCGGGATGTTCGAGCTGCCCGGAGAGCCACACCAGCCAGCCCCAGCTGGTGAGCTCGGCCGCTGCGTGGGCGATCCCCTCGCCGCCGGCGATCCAGAACATGTCGAAACCGCGCAGGGCATCGAGGCTCAGGAGCCGCTCGTCGCGGGGGGAGGACGGGGCCGTCGGCGGCGCGGTCGAAGTGTCGGGCATGGTGGATGATTATGACAAAGTGAGCGATGAACCGTCGGCCGGCGCGTCGGTTCGCAGGCGTAAGCGTTCACAGGTTGGGGTCAGGCACCGAATCCCCGTACAAGAGCCGTCCGGCCCGTGAACGGTTGCTCGCAGACTGCCGCGTATTGTTGCCCAGCTGCGACGGCGTGTCTAGCACGCAAGATGTCGCCGGAGCCAGCCAATGAGAGCACGACACGCGGAGATGCCTTGCGCGGGCCGTGTGTCCGCCCAGCCAGGAAAGTCCGGCTCTGCCGGACGACGGTTCACATTCAACGTTCAATCTGAGTTGCGTCCGGCGAAGCCGGACCTACCTGGCTTCAGACGGCTCAAGTGTTACCCAACTCGCAATTTGCAATTCCCATTTTGCAATTTGCAATCCCTCAACGCGCACGCTGGGCGACCTGCGATGCGGCAAGTGGGGGGAAAGCCGCCCCGAGCGAAGACGGGCAGAAACCTGCGAACCCGTCGGAGTCTCGGACCGTCCTTCCGGGGTTGGCAGGGGTCCTGCCGCGAACAGGGCGGTTCAAAGATTGAAGCTGGGGAACCTCGTCACCCGAAGCGTCAGCGAGGGACGAATCGCTCACTGACGTTTGCTTCCTCGCTGACGCTTCGGGTTACCATTGAGCTTGTCCCGGTCGGTCTTCTCCCAAGTGAAACTTTGAATGGCCCTGCTGCCGCGGACCGGTGGGTTGCTCGTGGGAGCGGTGTTTCACTATATTTCGGCATTCCAATGGACTCGGCAGACGCGGTGTCGGCTCGGCTCGCAGGAAGGGAGTGCCGGTGAACGTGGGCAGTGGAGGCGGGCATTCGCCCTTTCCCCCTTGCAGGAATGAGGTTGCATGCTATATTCGTCCGCTTGTTGCGAGGCGGCGTCGTGCTGCTAGCGTAGCTCAATTGGCAGAGCCCCGGTTTTGTAAACCGGAGGTTGTGGGTTCGAGTCCCACCGCTAGCTCTCCAGTGGGCGAAGCTGCGGGGTGCTCGTGCGTCAGTTGAAGGGCGTCGAGTGTCGAAAAGGGCGTCCTTGTATCGAAAAAAATGGTGAAATGCCATAAGAGGGGGGAATACCCGAGTGGCCAAAGGGGCCAGACTGTAAATCTGGTGGCTCAGCCTTCGCAGGTTCGAATCCTGCTTCCCCCACTGTAGGAAAGGGTCAAACATCAAGTATCAACTCACAAAATGGACGATTGGGTCTTGTCGCTTGTTGTTTGCCACTTAAGCATCGCGGGTGTAGCTCAACGGTAGAGCCCCAGCCTTCCAAGCTGGTTGTGAGGGTTCGATTCCCTTCGCCCGCTTTCGAGGGTTGATGGTCGAAGGTTGAATGTTGAAGGAGATGGAGATCCAACCTTCAATGGTCGACTTTCCACCTTCAACTCTCTACCGCTGCTGTAGCTCAGTGGTAGAGCGCGTCCTTGGTAAGGACGAGGTCGTGGGTTCAAGTCCCACCAGCAGCTTCGGTCGCAGGCCGGCCTGAGAGCGTGTGCGTATTCGGCAGCCGCCCCAGGGCGGAGGCTTTTAGTTTTTGGTATCAGTGCGGCTTGCCCGTCAAGCCGACCGAGTCCCCCTTTTGAAATCTCCGGGAGTTGGAGCAACCGTCATGGCGAAGGAAACCTTCGAGCGAACCAAGCCACACTGCAACGTGGGAACCATCGGTCATATCGACCATGGCAAGACGACACTCACTGCCGCCATTCTCGCCGTTCAGGCGGAAAAGGGGCTGGCCAAGCGAATTTCCTATGCGGATGTCGCCAAGGGCGGAACGGTTCGCGACGAAACCAAAACGGTGACGATTGCCGTCTCGCACGTGGAGTACGAGTCCGAGAAGCGGCACTACGCTCACATCGACTGCCCCGGCCACGCGGATTACATCAAGAATATGATCACCGGTGCTGCCCAGATGGACGGGGCGATTCTGGTGGTCTCAGCGGCTGATGGCCCGATGCCGCAGACTCGCGAGCACATCCTGCTGGCGCGTCAGGTGAACGTGCCGGCTTTGGTTGTGTTTCTCAACAAGTGTGACTTGGTCGATGACGAGGAGTTGCTCGAGCTGGTTGAGATGGAAGTTCGCGAACTGCTCAGTAAGTATGACTTCCCTGGCGACGATATCCCGATCATTCGTGGTTCGTCGAAGCCTGCCTTGGACAACCCGACCGACCCGGAGGCGAACGCCTGCATTGGCGAGTTGCTGAGCGCCTTGGACGAGAATATTCCGCAGCCGGACCGCGAGCAGGACAAGCCGTTTCTGATGGCGATTGAAGATGTGTTCTCCATCGAAGGCCGCGGAACGGTGGTCACCGGCCGGATCGAGAAGGGGACTGTCAACGTCGGCGAAAAGGTGCACGTCATTGGCCTGAAGGATACCCAGGAGACGACCTGCACGGGCGTTGAGATGTTCAACAAGATCCTCGACAAGGGGATTGCGGGCGACAATGTCGGCGTGCTGTTGCGGGGCATCAAGAAGGAGGAAGTGGAGCGCGGGCAGGTGCTGGCCGCTCCGGGAACGATCAATCCGCACACCAAGTTTGAGTGTGAAACTTACGTGCTTGGCAAAGATGAAGGTGGTCGCAAGACGCCGTTCTTTGACGGCTATCGGCCGCAGTTCTACTTCCGGACCACCGACGTGACCGGTTCCGTCAAGCTGCTGGGCGGGGCTGACATGTGCATGCCGGGCGACAATGTGAAACTGGAGGTCGAGATGGGCAAGCCGATTGCCCTCGACGAAGGCAGCCGTTTCGCAATTCGCGAAGGCGGGCGCACCGTCGGCTCGGGCGTGGTGACGAAGATTATCGAATAACGAGCGAATAGCACTCCATTGCCGGCGTTCGGCCGTAGCCACTTGGCGCTCGGCCCCCCGCGGGCGGTCGCAGGGGCCGACCGCTGAAGGCTGGCTGTTGGGGGTTTCAGGGGAACTGACATGGCACGCGAGTACGTCTGGCTAGAATGCACGGAGTGCAGCAGTCGCAATTATCGAACTCAAAAGGAGACTCGCGGGACCGACCGGCTGGAGCTGAAGAAGTTCTGCCCGAAGGACCGCCGGCACACAGTGCACAAGGAGTCGCGGAAAAAGTGAAAGGGCTTTCGGCGGTCAGCGACCAGCATTTCGTTTTGAATGGGCGTCGAGCCTTGGCTGGCTGACCGCCGGTGGCTGGGGCTGACCGCTCGGCAAACGGGCGTAGCTCAATTGGCAGAGCAGCGGATTCCAAATCCGCAGGTTGGGGGTTCAAGTCCTCCCGCCCGTGCTATTGATTGACAGCGATTTGATTGTAGGACCCACAGGAAGTGGCAAGCTGACATGGCCCGAGCAACTGACAACGCGTCGTTCCTCAGCGTGCTGGCATCCGGCGCGCTGTATAAGCGGAACCAGGGCCGGCTTGCGCGACAACTGACCGGGCTGTCTGTGGTTGCGGTCGTGTTGTTCGGCGCTTGGTCGATGTCCAACACGATTCTTTCGGAATATGACCGCGCGATTAGCCTGGGAGTCCCCTTTGCTTTTGCCCTGCTGGGGATCTGGGTCGCGTATCGGCTCGTCAACTACCCCAAGTTCGCCGACTTTTTGATCTCGGTTGAAGCAGAGATGGACAAGGTGTCGTGGCCGGATCGTGCTTATCTGGTCCGCGCCACCGGCGTTGTGCTGATGGTGATGATCCTGATGGGGGCGTATCTCGCGGTTTGGGATATTGTCTGGTTTCAGTTTTTCGATTTCATCGGTTTTCTGGATATCGAAGCGCTGCGGGGCGGGTGACGGCCACCGGAGGTGCGGCAACCGCGAAGAGTTCCGAAAATTCGTCGGGAAAGGGGACGCCCCTTTCTTGAAAACTTGCTCTCCATGACAGAAGATGTCTCGCCCAATGGACGAGAATTTGACCATGACCGACGAACCAACGGCCGCTCCGGACGAAGATGACCGGGCTGTGCCTGCGGACGATGCGCTGGCGGATGGTGAGGCGGCGGATGGTGCGGCGTCCGGGGCCGGCTCCAAGCGGCAATGGTACGTTCTGAAGGTGCAGAGCAATCGCGAACGGACAATTCGGGAGTCGATCCTCAAGCGGATCAAGCGGGAAGGGCTCGAAGAATACTTCGGTGAGGTGGTCATCCCCACGGAAAAAGTGGTGGAGACCAAAGGAGGCAAGAAGAAAGTTCGCGAGCAGAAGTTGTTCCCCGGTTACATGATGATCCAGATGGAGCTGAACGATGAGACATGGTATCTCATCCGCGACACCAGTGGGGTGGGTGATTTCACAGGGGCTGCCGGCAAGCCGATCGCCATGCAGGAGCATGAGATTCAGCGGATGCTCGGCGAACCAGGTGAGGGGCAGGATGCCGAAGCGGCCCAGCCGGTGGTCAAGTTCAGCGTGGTCGTCGGCGATGTCGTGAAGGTCAAGGAAGGGCCGTTCGAGAGTTTCGAGGGGTCGGTCGATTCGCTCGATGAGACCAGCGGCAAGGTTAAGGTAATGATTGAGATTTTTGGCCGGTCCACGGAGGTCGAGCTGGAGCACTGGCAGGTCGAGAAGGTCTGACGGGTTGGCGGGTTGGCGGGGTTCGACGGTTCGGCAGGTTGGCAGGGTTCGTGGGTGTCACGTCTGCCTTTGATGCGAAGCAGATTTCATGGCAAAGCAGGTCGTTGCAGAGATTAAGGTGCAGATCCCGGGCGGGCAGGCGACTCCTGCGCCTCCTGTGGGCACGGCTCTCGGTCCGCACGGTGTTAATATCGGGCAGTTTGTCCAGCAGTTCAACGACAAGACCAAGGACATGGCGGGCACAACGGTGCCGGTTGTGGTTACGGTCTACAACGACCGGACCTTTGAGTTCATCACTAAGAGTCCGCCGGCAGCCGTGTTGCTCAAGCAAGCGGCTCAGATCGCCAAAGGGTCCGGCAGCCCGAAAGCGGAAAAGGTGGGCACTGTTACTCAGGCCCAGTTGTTGGAAATTGCCAAGACGAAATTTGAAGACATGAACGCGCCCAATCTGGAGCACGCCGCGCGCGTGATTGCCGGCACGGCTCGCAGTATGGGGTTGGAAGTGGTCGGTTGATGTCAGGCAGCGGGCCGGGCGTGTCCCGGCGTCCTGTGTGTCGGTGAGTTTGGTTTATTTTTCTGGTGGCGGTGATGGCAAAGAGTTCCAAGCGTCAAATCGCGATGCGTCAAAAGGCGGAGAGTGTCGGTGTCGTTGATGTCGGCGCGGCAGTATCTGCCCTGAAGGGCCTGGAGGGGTCGCTTCCCAAGGGGGCCAAGCCGTGTGGCTTCGACCAGAGTGTCGAGTTGGCGGTTCGCTTGGGCGTTGACCCCAAGCATGCCGACCAGATTGTGCGTGGCTCCATTGTGCTGCCTCATGGGATTGGCAAGTCGCAGCGTGTGCTCGTGTTTGCCCAGGGTGACAACGCGGCAACTGCCGAGGAGGCGGGCGCCGATTTTGTTGGAGCGAAGGACTTGGCGGACAAGATCAAGGGCGGTTGGATGGGCTTTGACGTGGCGATTGCCACGCCGGACATGATGGGCGTCGTTGGTCCGCTGGGCCGCGTCCTGGGGCCGCGGGGCTTGATGCCGTCGCCCAAGGCGGGGACGGTCACGCAGGATGTGGCAACCGCCGTGAATGAATACAAGGCCGGCAAGGTGGAGTTCCGCTGTGATAGTGCGGGGATAGTCCACTGTGTGGTCGGGAAGATGTCGTTCAGTGAAGAGCAGTTGTCAGAGAATATCGACGCGCTCATGAAGCTGATCCACTCACTGAGGCCTCAGGCGGCGAAGGGAACCTACGTGAGGAGCGTAACGGTCTCGGGGACCCAGACACCGGGAATTCGGGTGGTTGCCGCCTGAGTTGCGAGGTGGGTTGGGCATTTGCAGGCTTGCGGGCAGGCGACGTAATTGCGAACAGTCGAAGGGGAGGGGTCAGGCGGAACCGATGAGCAAAGCTGTCAAAGAGATGTTGATTCGCGACATTCAGGGCCGTCTGGGCGATTGCCGGGACCTCCTGGTGATCGACGCATCGCGGCTGGATGCCATTACGGACAATCGATTCCGGCTTGCGCTTCACGAGCAGGGCATTCAGATTCTGCAGGTGAAGAATACGCTGGTCCGCAAGGCCTTGGAGGCTTCCGGGCCGGGGGTGCTCGATCATTGTCTGGCGGGTCCGTCGGTCATCGTGTGGGGCGGCGAGGATGCTGTTGTCTTGTCGAAGGAGATCGCCAAGTGGGCGCGGGAGCTGGGGTCGCTGGAGATTAAGGGGGCTTCCATTGATGGCCAGCCGCTGGATGCGGCTGCTGTGGATGCGTTGAGCAAGAGCCCCGGCCGGCTGGAACTGATCTCGCAGATTTCCGGGCTGTTGCTGAGTCCGGGAGCCCGATTGTCGGGTGCCTTGCTCGGTCCTGGGGGCAGATTGCAGGGGCAGATTGCAGCACTGGCCGACACCGACGGCGACGGCAGTGAAGGCGACGAACAGGGCGATGCAGCCGCTTGAGGCTGCGAGGTTTTTCGGGAAGTTCAACCGCAAGGTCGAATCAGAAACATAGGCACCGGCCGGCACCGCATGGGTTTGGTCGGACTTTCTTAACGGGAGACAGAAACATGGCGACTGCAGAGGCAACCGAAACCGCGGCGACGGAGTTTGACGATTCGACCAAGCAGATGGGCGACCAGCTCGTCGGGCTGACGCTGTTGCAGGCGAAGGCGCTGTCAGACTACCTCAAGGAAGTTCATGGCATCGAGCCGGCGGGGGGAGGGGTCGTGATGGCCGCTCCCGCAGAGGGCGACGGTGACGGCGGCGGAGCTGCTGAGGAGCAGACCGAATTTGACGTGATCCTCACCGGTTTTGGCGATCAGAAAATCGGCGTGATTAAGGCCGTGCGTGCCATTACGAGCGTCGGATTGAAAGAGGCCAAAGAACTCGTCGAGAGTGCTCCCAGCCCCATCAAGGAAGGCGTCGACAAGGACGAGGCCGAGAAACTCAAGAAAGAACTGGAAGACGCCGGCGCATCTGTCGAGCTCAAGTAATCCCGGCCTGTTCGGCGAGACGGCCAACTCGGAATCACTGCGAAGATTGAATAGCCGCGCCGTGGGCATTTGCAACTGCGTGACCGTTTGCAGTGGTTGAGCGGTTCGTGTTGTGCAGCTGCCGAGCATCCGGAATCCGCATGTTCCGTCAGCGCCTCCATTTGGGGTGCTGCCGGGCAGGTGGTGCGGGCGACAGTGGCGTGTGGGTTTTTGGAAATATTTCCGATACATGCCGTGGGGCACTTGCCGAACGGCGCGTGATTTGCAATCATCACCGAGTCGTCGCACGCTGAGGGGAAGGGGATTCTCTCGGCGGATGCTGTTGCTGTGGGGATCTTCCGGGGTGACTATGCCGCCAACTGGAGTTGGCTCGACTGTTGTCGCCCCAATTTTGGGGCAGGCTGAGCGTTTGGGGGTGGGGTGCGCATTCGCAGCGCGCATGGCCCGGTCGTTCATGGCGGCGCTGTATGGGGAAGGGTGTTTCTGTCCTGCGCTCTCACGGATTGCGGTGAGTTGGCGTGCAGGTCCTCTTTGTGCCGGTTGGCTCGGCGGTGCCTGTGCCATCAAGCGGGGGAGTCGGGTGCTCAGTTCGTAAGGGGGCCGTGCCTTTTCTTTGTTCGCTTATTGTCCGTGGATCCCGCGCGCAGCGGGTGATTTTCAGCGTGGCTGGTTGCTGTGGCCGTTTGTGTGGGTGCCAGTCCGGGACCCCACCTGAGACATTGACAGACTTTAGACTGACCGAGACTTAAGAATGCCGATTTCTGCTCAGCGGATCATTAAGACGGAAGGCGTGCGGAATTTTGGCCGTCTGCAGGGGAAGTTTGAACTCTCCGATCTGACGGAGATTCAAACCGCGTCGTTCGACAAGTTTCTCCAGTACGACAAGAAACCGGATGCTCGTCGCGACCAGGGGCTTGAGGGGATTCTGCGCGAGATTTTCCCGATTGAAAGCTACGACGGGCAGTACCGCCTGGAGTATGTCAAGTACGAGTTGGGCCGCCCGCGGTACACGCCAATGGAGTGTCGTCAGTTGCGCCTGACGTATGGGCGTCCTTTTCGCATCTGGCTGCGGCTGGTGAAGGAGCAGCCCATTGAGGAAGAGGTGTACTTGGGCGACATGCCGATCATGATCGGCGGAGGCGAGTTCATCATCAATGGGGCGGAGCGGGTTGTTGTCAGCCAGTTGCATCGGTCGCCGGGTGTCGACTTTGTGATGACCGCCGAGCCGGGTGACCGCGAGGTGTTTTCCTGCCGGGTGATTCCGGAGCGGGGGAGCTGGATCGAGCTTGTGGTCAGCAAGAAGGAGACCCTGGGGGTCCGCATCGATCAGAGCGGCAAGTTCTCCGCGATGACCCTGCTGCGGGCCATGGAGGCAGACTACGGCAGCGACACGGCGTTGCTCAAACTGTTCTATGACGTCAAGTCGGCCAAGGTGGTTAAGTCGAACGCGGGCGAGGCGTTGGTGGGCCAGTATGCGGCTGAAGACGTCGTTTATCCGCCCGGCCATGAGCGGTGTGGCGAGATCATCTGTGAGTGCTGCCACGTGATCACCGCCGAGCAGGCTGCTGAGATCGCCGAGTCGGGCCTGAAGGCGATCGAGGCGATCAGCAGTCCGGACGATTTGCTGATCCTGAACAGCGTGATCGAGGACAATACGCTCAGCCACGAAGAGGCGCTGTTGCGGATCTACCAGCGGCTTCGTCCGGGCAATCCGCCGCAGTTGGAAAAGGCTATCGACCTGTTCAAGGAGAAGTTCTTTGACGTCAATCGGTATCGCCTGGGCCGCGTGGGCCGGTTCCGCATCAACCGGAAATTCAATCAGGACATTCCCGACGACGAAATGACGTTGCGGGCGGAAGATTTCGTGAGCGCGATCAGCTATTTGGTGCGGCTGCGAACGGGCGATCCCTCGGCCCATGTGGACGACATCGACAACCTGGGCAATCGTCGCTTGCGGACGATCGATGAGTTGGCGACGGATGAGATTCGCAAAGGGTTCCTGAAATTGCGGCGGACGGTTCAGGAGAGGATGAGCCTGAAGGACGTTGAGGAGATGACGCCGCGCACGCTGATCAACCCGAAGAGCGTTTCCGCTGCGATCGAGTTTTTCTTCGGTCGCAGCGAACTTTCGCAGGTTGTCGATCAGACGAATCCGCTCTCGATGCTGACGCACGAGCGTCGCCTGAGTGCTCTGGGGCCGGGCGGCCTGAACCGGAAACGGGCCGGATTTGAAGTGCGGGACGTGCACATTTCCCACTACGGTCGCATCTGTCCGATTGAGACTCCGGAAGGGACGAACATCGGCTTGATTTCCAGCTTGAGCCTGTTTGCCAAGGTCGATGACTACGGTTTTCTGATCACACCGTATCGGAAGGTCGACCGTGGCAAGGTGTTGGAGGAGATTGAATGGCTACGGGCCGACGAAGAGTCGGAGGTTTACGTGGCCCCGGCGGACACTCCGGTCGAGAACGGGAAGATCTCTGAGGAGCGGGTGCTGGCGCGGTATCGGAACGACGTGCACTGGATGGAGTCCCAGCAGGTGCAGTTCATTGATGTTGCGCCGAGCCAGATGATCGGAATTTCGGCCGGGCTGATCCCGTTCCTCGAGCACGACGACGCCAACCGGGCGTTGATGGGTTCCAACATGCAGCGGCAGGCGGTGCCGCTGCTGATCACCGAACCTCCGATTGTGGGGACCGGGCTGGAAGAGCAGGTGCCGGTTTATTCCGGGATGGTGCACCGCGCGGAGCGGGCGGGCAAGGTGACGTATGTTGATGCCAACGTGGTCGAAGTGGACGGCAAACGGTACCCGTTACGAAAGTTTACTGGCCTTAATGAGCGAACCTGCCTCAATCAAACACCGATTGTGGAGATGGGGCAGCGGGTCAAGAAGGGACAGATTCTATGTGACAGTGCTGCCAACCGAAATGGGATTCTGTCGTTGGGCCGCAATGTGCTGGTCGCGTTCATGTCGTGGGAAGGCTACAACTTTGAAGATGCCATCATCCTGTCGGAACGTCTCGTCAAGGACGATGTCTACACCTCGATTCATATCAACGAGTTCGACGTCGAGATCCGGGAGACCAAGCTGGGGCGTGAGGAATTCACCCGCGACATCCCCAATGTGAGCGAAAAGGCGCTGCGGCATCTGGACGAAGACGGAATTGTTGCGGTGGGGACACGGGTCGTTCCGGGCGACGTTCTCGTCGGCAAGGTCTCGCCGAAGGCGAAATCCGAGCTGACCCCGGAAGAGAAGTTGCTGCATGCGATCTTCGGGCGCGCCGGCGAGGATGTGAAGAACGAATCGCTGGAAGTTCCCAGCGGTGTCGACGGGATCGTGATTCACACAGAGAAATTCGCCCGGAAGATGAGTCTGACGGAAGCGGAGCGAAAGGCCTACGACGGGGAGATTCGTAAGGCTGAGAAGGAGGCGCAGGAGCTGATTGCTGTGAAGTTCCTGGAATTCCTGGCGGAGCTGGAGCGTACGCTCGGCCGTCACCTGACGGACGAAGACGGCCGCGAAATCCGTTTGCTGGAAGACCCCAAGGCGGTCACGGAGTTCGCCCGCGACTTCGACGCACAATTCGAGAAGCTGGACTTTCGCTCTCCTCAGAAGCAGTCCGACGCGAAGAAGGTGGTGAAGGAACTCTGGCCGATTGTCGAGGATGCGATCGAGAACGGTGACCATAAAATCAATACGTTGAAGCGGGGCGAAGAACTCCCCAGCGGTGTGCTGCAAATGGTCAAGGTGTACGTTGCCTCGAAGCGTCAGATTTCCGTCGGCGATAAGATGGCCGGGCGGCACGGGAACAAAGGGGTGATCTCGAAGGTGCTGCCGGAAGCGGACATGCCGTATCTGGAGGACGGCACTCCGGTCGACATTATTCTCAACCCGCTGGGTGTGCCGAGCCGGATGAACGTGGGCCAGATTCTGGAGACCCATCTCGGTTGGGCGGCGTCCAAGCTGGGGTTCCGGGCGATCTGTCCGGTGTTTGACAGTTGCTCGGAAGAAGAGATGCGGCAGTGTCTCGAAGACGCCGGCCTTCCGGTCGATGGGAAATCGGTGTTGTATGACGGTCGGACGGGTGAGGCACTCGAACAGAAAGTGACCGTCGGCCTGATCTACATGCTCAAGCTGCACCACTTGGTCGACGACAAGGTGCACGCCCGGGCGACCGGCCCGTACTCGCTGATCACGCAGCAGCCATTAGGCGGGAAAGCCCGTTTTGGCGGCCAGCGGTTTGGTGAGATGGAGGTATGGGCCCTGGAGGCCTACGGAGCGGCGTATATCCTCCAGGAACTGCTGACCGTCAAGAGTGATGACGTTGAAGGCCGCACAAAGATTTATGAGTCGATGGTCAAAGGCGAGAACACGCTCGAAGCGGGCACCCCCGCGAGCTTCGACGTGCTCAACAACGAGATTCGCGGCTTGTGCCTGAACCTGCAACTGGAAAAGGCGCACGTGTAGTGGGCGGGATGGATGGCGGTCGCATCGGTCTCCCCGGTGACCGTTTCTCCCCGTCTTGACCGATTTCGAGCACACGACCCGTGTGGGATTGCCCCACAAGACTACTCCCTCCTCCCTAATTCCCTGCTTCCAACTATGAGCGCCGGCGAATCCGCTTACGATCGCGTTAACGATTACGGTTCGGTCAAAATCGGGCTGGCGAGCCCGCACGATATTCGGAGTTGGTCTTTCGGCGAAGTCAAGAAGCCGGAGACGATCAATTACCGGACGTACCGGCCTGAGCGCGACGGGCTGTTCTGCGAACGGATTTTTGGTCCGGAGAAGGACTGGGAGTGCGCTTGCGGCAAGTACCGCGGGATGAAGTACAAGGGCATGATCTGCGACCGCTGCGGGGTGAAGGTGACCCACAGCCGCGTGCGCCGGAAGCGGATGGGGCACATTGAACTGGCAGCGCCGGTCGTGCATATCTGGTTTTTCAAGAGCATGCCCAGCCGGCTGGGCGCGCTCTTAAATATGAAGACGACGAGTCTGGAGAAGGTCGTCTATTTCCAGGATTACGTGGTCATCGACCCCGGCGACACCCCGCTGCAGATGTGCCAACTCCTCACCGAGGAGGACGCGCGGGAGGCACGCAACAAATACGGCGAGGGGTCGTTTGAAATCGAGATGGGGGCGGAGGCGGTTCTCAAGCTGCTGCAACAGCTCAACCTGGTCGAGCTTTCGGTCCAATTGCGTCAGGAGTTGCGGGAGACCGGCTCTCAGCAAAAAGCCAAGGACCTGATCAAGCGGCTCAAGATCGCCGAGGCCTTGCGGGACAGCGACAACCGTCCGGAGTGGACGGTGCTTGACGTGATCCCCGTAATTCCTCCCGACTTGCGGCCGCTGGTGTTGTTGGATTCGGGCAACTTCGCCACGAGCGATCTCAACGACCTGTACCGGCGGATCATCAACCGCAACAACCGTCTCAAGAAACTGGTCGACCTGAACGCGCCGGAGGTCATCGTCCGCAACGAAAAGCGGATGCTGCAGCAATCGGTCGACGCCCTGTTTGACAACAATCGCTGCAAGCGGCCCGTGCTCGGTTCTTCGAACCGTCCGCTCAAGTCGTTGACCGATATGATCAAAGGCAAGCAGGGGCGTTTCCGAGAGAACCTCCTGGGCAAACGCGTCGACTATTCGGCACGGTCGGTGATCGTCGTCGGTCCGGAGTTGGAGCTCAACCAGTGCGGTTTGCCCAAGAAAATCGCGCTGGAGTTGTTCCAACCGTTTGTGATTCGGCGGCTCAAGGAACTGGGCCATGCCGATACGATCAAGTCGGCCAAACGGATGCTGGAGCGCAAGGATGAAGAGGTTTGGGACATTCTTGACGAGGTGATCACGAACCATCCGGTGTTGCTCAACCGGGCCCCGACGTTACACCGCATGGGCATCCAGGCGTTCGAACCGATTCTGGTTGAAGGAAACGCGATCCGGGTGCACCCGCTCGTTTGCAAGGGCTTTAATGCCGACTTCGACGGGGACCAGATGGCGGTCCATCTGCCGTTATCGATTGAGGCCCAGGTCGAAGCGTCGACGCTGATGATGTCCACTCACAACATCTTCAGCCCGGCGAACGGCCAGCCGATCATCACGCCGTCGCAGGACATCGTGATGGGGTGTGCCTACACGACGCTCAAGCGTGCGGGCCAGGTTGGCGAGGGAATGACATTCGCATCCGTACGGGAATTGGTGATGGCCTTCTCCCACGGCAAACTGTCGCGACATGCCATTATCAAGCTTCGTTTGCGGAAGGACCGTCGTGTCAAAGGCGAGGGGGCCGAGGGTTACAAGCCGGGGGACATCATCGAGACGACCGTCGGCCGGGTGATGTTTAATGACATCCTGCCGGCCAGCATGTCATTTTATAACCTCACAATGAAGAGCCGCGACCTGTCGAATGTGATCTCCGACTGCTATCTCGAACTCGGCCGTTTGCAGACGATCCAACTGCTCGACGATATGAAACGGATCGGCTTCCACGAGTCGACTCTCAGCGGCCTGTCGTTCGCAACCAGTGACCTGGTGATGGCCCAGAATAAGGACCAGGAGATCTCCGAGGCCGAGCATGAAGTGCTCAAGCAACAGAAACTGTTCGAGCGCGGGATCATCACCAACCAGGAACGCTATAACAAGGTGCTCGATACCTGGACGCATTGCCGCGAGCAAATCACCAAGTCCATGATGGTCGAGCTGGAGAACGACATCCGTGAGGATGAGACGTACGTCAATCCGATTTTCCTGATGTCGAATTCGGGTGCCCGGGGCGGCGTTGAACAAATTCGGCAGCTTGCCGGCATGCGCGGCCTGATGGCCAAGCCGAGTGGTGAGATTATCGAAACGCCGATCAAGGCCAACTTTCGGGAAGGCCTGTCCGTGCTCGAGTACTTCAGTTCCACTCACGGGGCCCGCAAGGGGCTGGCGGACACAGCCCTCAAAACGGCCGACTCGGGATACCTGACCCGAAAACTGGCCGACATTTGTCAGAATGTCGTCGTCACGATGGAGGATTGCGGGACGACGAAAGGGGTCACGCGGGGCGTGTTGTACCGAGGCGAGAAAGTGGAAGTGAGTCTCGCCGATGCCATTCGAGGCCGCGTGAGCCGGACGAATATCGTCAACCCGATCACCGACGAAGTCATTGTCCGGGAAGACGAACTGATCACCGTCGAGATCGCCCGCAAGATCGAGGAGATGGGGCTGGAGCGGATCCAGGTTCGCAGTCCGATGGCGTGCGACGCCGAGTTGGGCATTTGCCGGCGATGTTACGGAATGGACCTGTCGACCGGGTCGCATGTCGAGGAAGGGCTGGCGGTCGGGATCATCGCCGCACAGTCGATCGGAGAGCCGGGGACGCAGCTGACGATGCGGACCTTCCACATTGGCGGCACTGCCAACCGTGACGTCGAGCAGAATGACCTGAAGTCGAAGAAGTCGGGCCGGGTCAAGTTTGCGCGTGTCCGCAGCGTGGTGAACTCCGAGGGGAAAAAGGTCGTCCTCACGCGGAACGGCGAAATCATCATCATCGACCCGAAAGAACGGGAGTTGGAGAAATACACGATCCCCAACGGGGCCGTGTTGATGGTGGACGAGGACGCGGAAGTTCAAGAAGGGCAGGTCCTTTGCCAATGGGACCCGCATGCCATTCCGATCCTCGCGGAAGTGGGCGGAAAGGTCCGCTACGAGGACCTGGTCGAGGGGAAGTCCTTCAAGTCCGATGTCGACCCCAGCGGGCACACACGGCGGACGGTCATCGAGCATCGGGGAGAACTGCATCCGCAGATCATCCTCGAAGACGGTGCCGGCAAGATTCTCGACTACTATTACCTGCCTGAGCGGGCGAGTATCGAGGCGCAGGACGGGGGGCAAATCGCTGCCGGGTCCGTGCTCGCCAAGAACCCCCGCGAGTCGGCGGGGACCCAGGACATCACCGGCGGTCTCCCGCGGGTGACGGAATTGTTTGAAGCCCGCAAGCCGAAGGACCCGGCCATCATCGCGGAAATCGACGGTGAGGTCGAAATCCTGCAGGAGAAGAAACGGGGCAAACGTGTCATTCTGGTCCACGGGCCCGATGGCACGGATGTGGAGCACATTGTTCCCCACAACAAGCAAGTGATGGTGCATACGGGCGACCTGGTCCGGGCTGGCGAGGCTCTGGTCCGTGGTCCGCTGGTCCCACACGACATCCTGCGGGTGAGTGGTGAAGAAGCGGTCCATCAGTATCTGCTGCACGAAGTCCAAAATGTTTACCGGGCACAGCGCGTGGACATCGACGACAAGCACATCGAGATCGTCGTCGCCCAGATGCTCCGGAAAATCCGCGTGGATGATGTGGGCGACACCGACATGCTGCCCGGGATCGTGATCGACAAGTTTGCCTTCCGCCGTATCAATCAGACTCTGCTCGACTGCGTGCGGGTGACCGATCCCGGCGGGACCGAATTCCAGGAGGGGGATGTGGTCGCCAAGGCCACTATTGAAGAGGTCAACGCGGCTGTTGAAGCTGAGGGAGGATCTCTTGCGGAATTCACGAAACCGCGGCCTGCGACCGGCAGTACCCAATTGTTGGGGATTACGAAGGCGGCGGTCCAAAGCGACAGTTTCATCTCCGCTGCCAGTTTCCAGGAGACGACGAAAGTCCTGACCGAGGCGGCGCTCGCCGGCAAGGTCGACAATCTCCGCGGACTGAAGGAGAACGTGATTCTCGGACACCTGATCCCGGCCGGGACCGGTTTCAGGACGCATCAGGGTTCGGAGGTGCGGATTCGTCCCGAGGCACTGATGGAACAGAAGGCCGAGCGGGACCGCATCCTCGCTGCACGGCGGGAACTGTTGAGCGAATCCCAGCAGCAGGAAGCGTTGCAGGACGGCGGTGGCAACGTGGGCAACGGCAGTCCGTCTCCGCTTGCCGACTTGACCGCCGAGGATTGAGGGGGATCGGAGATCAGGGACCGGGACGCAGCGATCGGGACACTGGGAGCAGTGTGGGGCGGGCGGGGAGTTCGCTTCGTGCAATCGCAGTTGGTTCGGCCCGCGCGAATCTTGACGTTCCCGCGCAGCGGAGTTAGAGTCATCGAGTCCATGAGCCTGAAGGCTGATGGAGCCACTGGATTTTCAGCGACAAAGTTCTATGCCTACGATCAATCAGCTTGTCCGCAAACCGCGAAAAACGCCCAAAGCCAAGAGCAAAACACCATTGCTTGAAGGTTGTCCCCAGAAGCGGGGGGTGTGCCTTCAGGTGAAGACGATGACCCCGAAGAAGCCGAACTCCGCGCTGCGGAAAGTCGCCCGGGTCCGGCTCTCGAACGGCAAAGAGGTCACTGCCTATATTCCTGGCGAAGGCCATAACCTGCAGGAGCACTCGATCGTGCTGATTCGGGGCGGTCGGGTTCGCGACCTGCCGGGTGTTCGCTACAAGGTCATTCGAGGCGTCCTCGATACGCTGGCCGTGGATGGCCGGCGGCAGGCCCGCAGCCGCTACGGCGCCAAACGGCCCAAGGGCTGATCCGCAAGTCCCTGTGTGCCGGAGTCACCGGCTTGCCATCACCAGGACAGCTTCGCGTTACCGAAACAGTTCCAGAATCCGCCGACAGCCTCTTTTGACCGACCAAAGCTGAAGCTATGGGAAAAAAGTTTACCGCCAGCCGTGACCAACTGAGGGCCGATCCCCGGCACGGATCGGTGCTGGCGTCCAAGTTCATCAACTGTTTGATGCATGACGGCAAGAAAAGCATCGCCCAGCGTGTGTTTTACGACGCAATGGAAATCGTGGAACAGCGGGTGCCGGAGACGCCGCCGATCGAGGTGTTCAAGCAGGCAGTGGACAACGTCAAGCCTTCGATTGAGGTCCGCTCGAAGCGTGTTGGAGGGGCGACCTATCAGGTGCCGACGCCGGTCAACCCGAAGCGTCAACAGACCTTGGCAATCCGTTGGATTCTCGCTGCGGTCCGGGGCCGGGCCGGTCGGTCGATCTCGCTCAGTTTGGCGGACGAGATCGTCGGCGCCTTCAAGCGCGAGGGGACGGCGATGACGACGCGGGAGAACATTCACCGCATGGCGGAAGCAAACAAGGCGTTCGCGCATTTTGCCTGGTAAGGCCGGTTGCCCGTTGCGATTGGTTGCCTGGCGGAATTGTTCGCCCGATCAGACGGAGTGCTCTGTGAAGCCGGGCACCCTGTGAAACCGACCCCGCCTGAGACCCACCCCGCCTGAGAACGTATGGACCGACCCGGCCTTCCGGACAGAGGGCCGGTTTTTTTATGAGCGATTCCGTCCTGCGTGCCTTGTCACGCTTGCGGATTTGTCGTTGAATGAGATCAGCGGCCCTGCCACAACGATCCCAACTGACCTTCCCAAGCCGTACACTTTTGACGACGTTGGCCGCCCGGCGGATGCCAACGCCGTTGGCCGCGGACTGAGGCGAGTTTCTGATGCCGACTGCAATCGAGAACATTCGGAACATCGGCATCATTGCCCACATTGACGCCGGCAAGACGACGACGACGGAGCGGATTCTCTATTACGCTGGCGCCTCGCACAAGATCGGCGAAGTCGATGACGGCACGACGAAGACCGACTTCGACGAGGAGGAAGCGCAACGGGGGATCACGATCTATTCGGCCGCGGTGACCTGCCACTGGCAGGAAAAGACGGTCAATATCATCGACACGCCGGGGCATGTGGACTTCACCGCCGAGGTCCAGCGAAGCCTGCGTGTGCTGGATGGCGCGGTGGTGATCTTCAGCGCCGTCGAAGGTGTCGAAGCGCAGAGCGAAACGGTTTGGCGGCAGGCGGACGACTACAAGGTGCCGCGCATCTGTTTCATCAACAAGATGGACCGCGTGGGGGCCGATTTCGAGCGGACGTTCGATGAAATTGCGAAGCGATTGGCTGCACGCCCGGTCGCCCTGACCGTGCCGATGGGGGCCGGCCCGCCGTCGCAGCCGGGAGCCTTTGAAGGCATCATCGACGTGGTCGCCATGAAGGCGATGTATTTCGATGCGGAGTCCAAGGGGCAGAAGATCGACATCCGTGAGATTCCCGCGGCCCATGCTGAGGTTGCGGACAAATGGCGGGCCCGGTTACTGGACGCCGTTTCCCTGCTTGATGACGAAATCATGCAGGCGTACCTGGAGGGGGGCGGGGTGCCGGCGGAGCGGATTCATCTGACGCTGCGGACAGCGACGCTCGAACGGCAGTTGCAGCCGCTTTACGCCGGAAGTTCTCTCGATTACTGCGGCGTGCAACCGGTCCTGGACGGCGTTGCAAGCTATCTTCCCAGCCCACTCGACCGTCCGCCGGTCGAAGGGGCCAATCCGGATCCGAAGAAGGAGAAACGGGAAGTCCGCAGGCCGGACCCCGCGGAGCCGTTCTCCGGACTGGTGTTCAAGATTCACGCGGACCAGCACACCGACCTGTATTTTGTGCGGGTGTACTCCGGCACGCTGAAGAGCGGATCGCGGATGCTGAATCCGAGGACCGGCAAGAAGGAGTTGATCAGCCAGTTGTGGCACATTCAGGCGGATCAGCGGGAAAAACTGGAAGCCAATGAGGTTGTCGCGGGTGACATTGTCGGCGTAATCGGTCCGAAGGATTTGGCGACCGGCGACACGTTGTGCGATCCGCGGCATCCGATCGTGCTGGAGAACATTACGTTTCCGGAGACGGTCATCTCGATGGCGGTCGAGCCGGACTCCAGTGCGGAGCGGAAGAAGCTCGAAGATGCGCTGCTCCGGTTGGCCCGCCAGGACCCGACGTTCAATGCGCGTGTCAGCGAGGAAACCGGGCAAACGATCATCAGCGGGATGGGAGAGCTGCATCTGGAGGTGCTCAAGAACCGGCTGGAGCGAAGCTTCAACCTCAAGGTTCGCATCCACAAGCCGCGTGTGAGCTATCGAGAAACGGTGTGCACGGCCGCCGAGGCGACGGGCGAATTCAGCCGCACGCGGGACGGCGAGACGCAGTTTGCCAAGGTGACGATTCGCGTCGAGCCGTTCGACGGGGAAGAGTCGGTGACGGTCAAAAACCAACTCAAGCCGGGAACGCTGCCCGCCGAGATGATGCGGGTGCTTGAACAGACGGTGGCGGAATCATCGCAGTCCGGGGGTATTGTCGGGTATCCGCTGATGAAGGTCCGGTTCGTGATCACGGACTGTACTTACCGGGAAGGCGAGACGACTGAGGATGCACTGCGGGCGGCAGCGGCGCATGCCACTCAGGATGCATTCAGCAGTGCGAAAGTGGCTCTGCTGGAGCCGGTCATGAAGC
This sequence comes from Planctomycetaceae bacterium, assembly GCA_029259845.1. Taxonomy (GTDB): domain Bacteria; phylum Planctomycetota; class Planctomycetia; order Planctomycetales; family Planctomycetaceae; genus JAHBXU01. The sequence goes on from JAJDEI010000024.1 coordinate 34,632, forward strand.
TGGAAGTGGCCACGCCGAGCGAGTTTGTGGGCAATATTCAGGCGGACTTGAACACCCGCCACGCGGCCATCGTCGGAAGCGAACCCCGTGGCCCGTTGACGGTGATCACTGCCGAAGTGCCGCTTGCCCGCATGTTCGGCTACTCGACGCAGGTGCGCAGCCTGTCACAGGGGCGGGCGTCCTACTCGATGGAGCCGCTCAAGTATGACCTGGCTCCTGCTTCGACTTTGGAGGAAATGCGCGGCTGAGGCGGGGGCACTGATTGGTGGTGAGTGGTGAGTCGAGACTTGTTGTCGGCAAATTGTTGCCGATGGCTCAGTGGCGACTTGTCGGCGACATTGTGGGTTTGGGTTTCAGGTCAAGCCGTTCGCTGCCTGAGGACCAGATTAACTCTTTTCAGCGAAACTACTTCGCAACTTGTTGACAAGGCAAAACAGTCTCATTACGATCATCGACTTTCCCGTCGGGACGTTGCCGGGCGGGAAGCGGTGTGGCGTTGTAACCCGTTTGCTGGGGGATGATTGAGTGGCCGGACTAGGGGAGCGAATTCGGATTCGCATGGAAGCCTACGATCACAGCGTGCTGGATCAGTCGGCGGCTGACATCGTCGACACGGCGAAGCGAACCGGCGCGGTGGTGCACGGTCCGATCCCCTTGCCGACGCGAATCGAGCGGTACACCGTCCTGCGGAGTCCGCATATTGACAAGAAGTCGCGTGAGCAGTTCGAGATTCGTACGCATAAGCGGCTCATCGACATTATGCAGCCGACCGGCAAGACGATTGACGCATTAAACAAGCTGTCGTTGCCGGCGGGGGTGGATATCAAGATTAAGGCGTCTGCCTGAGCTGCAGCGAGGTCGGTTCGGTGTTATTGTGCTCGGTGTGTCGCTCGGTCGCGGGTGGCCTGTGAGGCCGTGGTGGAGGCAGGGTGCGGCAAGCTTTCGCGGTCTCGTGGAAGTGCCCGCTTGAAGGCAGGAAGGCGCCGCAGGTGGCTGTTGTGGTCGTTGGCGGGGCTGGTTAATCGGAGACCGGGTGCAAGTATGGCTGTCGGACTGTTAGGTCGTAAGATTGGGATGACTCAGGTGTATCGCGAGGGCGGACAGCTTGTGCCGGTCACCGTGATTGAGGCTGGGCCGTGCACGGTGTTGCAGGTGCGCACCGCGGAGCGAGACGGTTACGAAGCGGTGCAGATTGGGTTTGACGACCTGTTGAGCGACAAGGATAAGGAGCGTCCGGCTGATCAGCGGAATCGGAATCGGGCGTCCCGCTCGGAGCGGGGGCATGTCGTCGCCTTGGCGAGCAAGCGGCAAAAGGCGAGGCAGGAGGCTGGCGTGGAGTCATCCCCCAGGCCGGGTTGTGAGCCGAAGCGGTTTGTTCGGGAGTTTCGCACTGGCGATGACGGGGGTAAGTGTCAGGTGGGTCAGGAGTTGACGGTGGAGTTGTTTGCGGACGTGGCACATGTTGATGTCGTCGGCACAAGCAAGGGCCGCGGGACGGCGGGGGTGATGAAGCGTCACAACTTCCACGGCCAGAAGGCGAGCCATGGTGTCAAGCGGGTGCATCGCCATGCAGGCTCGATCGGCATGAGTGCTGACCCGGCGCGTGTCATTAAGGGGACGCGGATGTCCGGTCGCTATGGCAACTCGCAAGTGACGGTCCGGCATCTGGAGGTGGTTCGGGTTGATGTCGCAAGCAATACGCTGCTCGTGCATGGGGCGATCCCCGGGCCAAATGGCGGTTACGTGCTGATTCGTAAGACAAATAAACTTGGTTGATTGACGACGGGAAACGGGTGGCGGCGATGGTCTCGGCTCCTCTGAAGAGTGCCTCGGGTGTGGTTGTCGGCTCTTATGAGTTCGACGCAAGTGATCTTGCGCCGGGCATCAATAAGCAATTGCTGCACGACGCGGTGGTGATGTACGAGGCCAACCGTCGCGTGGGAACAGCGAGCACGAAGTCCCGGGGTATGGTCTCGGGAAGCACGAAAAAACTGTATCGGCAGAAAGGGACCGGGCGTGCCCGGGCGGGTAATCGGCGGACGCCGGTTCGTCGCGGGGGTGGCCATGCGTTCGCAAAGGTGCCGAAGGATTGGAGCTATCGCTTGCCCAGGCAGGCCGTCAGGCTGGCGACGCGGATGGCGTTGCTGAGTAAGTTTGAGGACAGCGAGGCAATTGTTCTGGATACGCTGTCCGTCGACGTGCCGAAGACGAAGGTGATTGCCGGCATGCTGGAGGCGATTGGCGTGGGTGGAGAAGGTTGCCTGCTCGCCATTCGAGAGCAAGACCCGCAGGTGTGGCAAGCGGGGCGGAATATTCCCACACTGTGGATTTCCCCCTGTGTCGAGTTGAATGCCTACCAGTTGTTGCATCAGAAGCGGTTGGTGGTGACTAAGGATGCCATTGACTTTCTGCGAGGGAAGGTTGATTCCCTGAAAAGACAGGTTGATTGAGAGGACGGGGCGGCCTTGGGTCGTGTTGGCGGTGGGAATAGAGTTTGGGGATGGATGAGATGTCGGACGAAAAGCAATCCGGGTTGTCGCTGGAATCCCACCAGGTCGTCTTGCGGCCATTGGTGACGGAGAAGGGGACGCACCTTTCCGAGCAATACAACCAGTATCCATTCGAGGTGCACTCGCAAGCGAGCAAGGGTGATGTGAAGCGGGCCGTCGAGGATCTGTGGAGCGTGCGTGTCTTGAGTGTTCGCACACAGAATCGGAAGGGGAAGCCTCGCCGCCATCGCACCAGCCGCGGATATCGAAAGGATTGGAAGAAGGCGATCGTCGAACTGCATGAGGATGATCGAATTTCGTTCTTCTGAGTTGGGGTGGTGATTGCCGGTGGCTGGTGGGTCGGTCGAGGTGCCGCAACTTAGTGGAACTGGCTTGGAACAACCGACGGCTGGCAACGGATCACTGAAAGCTAGGCAAGATGGGAATCAAGCAATATAAACCGACGACCGCTGGCCGGCGTAATGCCTCGGTCTCCGACTTCGCGGAGATTACCGACCGCAAGAAGCGTCCGGAGAAGCCGCTCACGCGACGCGCTAAAAAGAAGGGCGGTCGCAATAATCAGGGTAAAATCACGGTGCGGCACCGTGGTGGCGGACACAAGCGGCTGTACCGGATCATTGACTTCAAGCGGAACAAGGATGATGTCTCCGCCAAGGTGCTCGGGATTGAGTATGATCCGAATCGGACGCCTCGAATCGCCTTGCTGGAGTATGAGGATGGCGAGAAGCGGTACATCATCGCTCCACAGGGCCTCAAGGTGGGAGATGCGATTCAAAGCGGCAGCGGCGTGGAGCCGAAGATCGGCAACTGCATGCCGCTGTCGAGCATTCCGCCGGGAACTGCGGTGCACAATATAGAAATGCAGCCGGGACGCGGCGCCCAGTTGTGTCGTAGTGCGGGAACCTCTGCGGTTATGAACGCCCGTGAGGCGAAGTGGGCGCAGATTACGTTGCCTTCAGGTGAGGTGCGTCGTTTGCCGAGCAGTTGCCGCGCGACGATTGGTGCGATCGGCAACCAGGAGCATCAAGGGGTCGTACTCGGCAAGGCGGGGCGAAAACGGTGGATGGGCCGGCGGCCACATGTTCGTGGCACGGCCATGAATCCAGTCGCCCACCCGATGGGTGGCGGCGAAGGGCGGAATTCGGGCGGACGACACCCCTGTAGTCCGACCGGGAAGCTCGCAAAGGGCGGAGCGACTCGCAAGCGGCGGAAATCTTCGTCGTCGGCGATCGTGAGACGCCGCAAGTCGCGACGCTACGGGCAGCTCAAGACGTAATTGATCACTTGACGAATTGGTAAGAGAAGTCCCGGGAATCGGGGCATTTCAGTTGGGGACGGCAATGTCACGGTCAACCAAGAAGGGCCCTTATGTCGACGAAAAGCTCCTGAAAAAGATTGCCCGCCTCGATGAGGCGGGTCGCAAGGAGCCGATTAAGACGTGGGTTCGGGCATCAACGATTTCGCCGGAATTCATCGGCCATACGTTTCTCGTGCATAACGGGCGGGCGCACATCAGTGTGTATGTCACCGAGGAAATGGTCGGCCATAAACTGGGCGAGTTTTCTCCGACGCGAACCTTTCGGGGGCATGGAGCCCGGGGTGGTCGCTAGGCGGGCGTTTGGCGGTCGGTTGTTGGATTTTGACATCAGGGTTATTACGAGAGACGGGCAGCATGATGGCAACGGTCAAAGCAAGTCATCGATTCGCGAGAATCTCAGCGACGAAGGTTCGTCCGTTCGCGGACATGGTTCGCGGGAAGACAGTCGCGGAAGGGATTGACGCGTTGCGGTATCTTCCGAACCGCGGGGCGCGTGTGCTCGAACAGGTGTTGAAAAGTGCCCGGGCGAATGCGGAGGACCGGGGAGCCCGGAATGTCGACCGCTTGCCCATTGTCGAGGCTCGGGTGGATGGCGGACCGATGGTCAAGCGCTTGCAGCCGCGGGCGCGGGGCATGGCGTTTGTCATTCGGCGGCGGTTTGCCCATGTGCACATTGCTATTGAAGCGCCCGAAGTCGGCTAATTTCGAGAACAAACATTGCAAAGGCCCGGATCGGCCGCCTGATTCGTTCGGACAACCTTTCGTCGCTGCGGCTTAATCGAGAATCATCGGCTTAAACGAGAAACGTCATGGGGCAAAAGACACGACCCACCGGCTTTCGGATCGGCATCGTCGAAGATTGGCGTAGCCGCTGGTATGCGTCAAAGCGGGAATTCGGCAACCTACTGGTCGAGGACCAGAAGATCCGGAAATTCGTCAAGGAGAAGTACAAGTTCGCCGGCATTGCGAAGATCGAAATTGAGCGGACTCGCGACCAGGTGATTGTGTTGCTGCATTCGGCGCGGCCGGGAATCATCATTGGCCGCAAGGGGCAGGAAATTGACCGGCTGAAGGCGGATTTGGAGCGGCTGACCGGCCGCCGTATGGAAGTCAAGATTGTCGAGGTGAACAATCCGTATCACAGCGCTGTGCTGGTGGCGGAGGATATCGCGCAGCAGCTTCAAAAGCGGGGCAGCTTTCGCCGCGCGATCAAGCGGACACTCGACCAGGTGATGGAGGCGGGGGTCAACGGGATTAAGGTCGAGCTGGGTGGTCGGCTGGGCGGTTCGGAGATGTCACGTCGCGAAAAGGCAAGTCGCGGCTCGATCCCCCTGTCAACGTTGCGGCGACACATTGATTACGGATACACCGTTGCCAAAACCGCCCAAGGGGTAATTGGCGTCAAGGTTTGGATCGACCTGGGTTTTTACGACGAGGAGAACGGCGATGGCGCTGATGCCCAAGCGGGTCAAGCACCGCAAAAGCCAAAGAGGTCGCATAAGAGGTAGGGCGACCCGTGGAAACACGGTTGCGTTTGGCGATTTCGGCTTGCAGTCCACACAAGCGGGTCACGTGAGTGCCACGACCATCGAGGCGTGCCGCATCGCGATCATGCAGTACATTCGGGGCGACGGAAAACTCTATATTCGCATCTTCCCAGACAAGCCGGTGACGGCACGTCCCTTGGAGACGCGGATGGGGAAGGGCAAAGGGGAGCCGGACCATTGGGTGGCAGTGATTAAGCCGGGCGCGGTATTGTTTGAGGTTGGCGGCGTGTCGATTGACGCGGCGCGGGACTGTTTTAACAGGGTGGCCCATAAGCTGCCGCTGCGGGTGCGGCTGTTGGAGCGGCGACCGGCGATTTAGTGGCAATTGGAGAGCCTTGACGGGCCGGTCACGGGTGTTTCGGATGAGTGGTACGCCGGTGTGGTGCCAACGGTTCTTTTCGAGCGTAAGACTGACAGGCGTAAGACTGACAGGCGTAAGGCTGACGGACGATTGGACGGACGAGGATTATGTCGAAAGCGTCTGAGTTACGGGAAATGAACGAGGAGCAGTTGGACTTCGCGTTGCAGGAAACGCGGCAGGGGCTGTTTCGTTTGCGGTTTCAGGCTGCGACGGAAAAACTGGATGCCCCCAGTAACCTGACAAAGATGCGTCGGGAGATTGCCAGAATCAAGACGATCCAGCAGGAACGGAAACGGTCTGCCGAGTCGGGGAGCTGATTCGAGGCAGGGCATCACCCTTGAGACATTACCCGTGGGGCACCGCCCTCAAGGGTGGGTTCATTGAGTCGAATAAGACAACAGTCGGGGAGAATGAGATGAGCGGTCGGAGAATGAATCGATGAGGCGAACACTTCAGGGCGTCGTGACAAGCGACAAGTGCGATAAGACGGTCCGCATCGAGGTCAAGCGGCTCTATCGACACCCCAAGTATGGAAAGATTGTCCGCGGAAGGACGGTCTGCCATGTTCACGATGAGAACAACGAGGCTCACGACGGCGACACGGTTGAGATTGTCGAAAGCCGTCCGCGGTCAAAGCAAAAACGTTGGGAGCTGGTCAAGGTGCTGGAGAAATCGAGCCTGGCCGATCGCTAGCGGTTTCAGCCGTCGAGTCCGGCATTGTGGCCGCTTGGCCCATGAGTGAGTGACCTGACAACTTTCGGCGTCCTTCGGGGCGTCAGCGGTGTGGTGGTGAAGGCGGCGTCATTATGATTCAGATGCAAACACTCCTGGATGTCGCAGATAACAGCGGAGCGAAAATCGCTCGTTGCATCCGCGTGTTGGGAGGCACCAAGAGGCGAACGGCGGGGCTGGGCGACATTGTCGTCGTCGCGATCCAAAAGTCGATTCCTGGTGCACCTGAGTTGGTGCGGTCGGGCAAGGTGACGCGGGGCGTCATCGTCCGTTGCCGCAAGGCGACCCGTCGGGATGATGGCAGTTATGTGCGGTTTGACAAGAACGCCATCGTGCTGATCGACCCGGACGGGAATCCGCGGGGCACGCGCATCTTTGGGGCCGTTGCCCGGGAGTTGCGGGAGCGGCGGTATATGAAGATCATTAGCTTGGCGAGTGAGGTCGTCTAGCCGTGATGTTGGAACGTTTGTGCAGGCGGATGTAGGGCGGCGGTGTGGCCGCCGGACCGATGAGTTCATCCTCAGGTGATATGACGGGTGTTGCGGTGAAGATCAAAAAAGGGGACTCTGTCGTGGTGATGGCAGGGGACGACAAGTCACCCACGCCCAGGCGCGTGGTCCAGGTTCTGGCCGACGGGCAGAAAATCCTGATCCAGGGCGTCAACCAAGTTTGGAAGCACGTTCGCCGCGGACATCCGAAAAGCCCCCAGGGCGGTCGGTTGCACTTGGAGATGCCCATTCAAAGCTCGAATGTGATGTACTACTGCGAGTCTTGCAATAAGCCAAGCCGGCTTGGGCTGCGGTACGCGGAGGATGGGGCCAAGGAGCGTTTCTGCCGGCGGTGCAAGACGGCGGCGGGCAGCGTGAGTCCATCCAAGCCCGTGTATGCCAAGAAGTGACCGTCCGTTCGACATGAGTCGGTTGATCCAGAATCCGCGTACGGCGGTTCCCATTTTTTAAGCACAGCGAAGCGATGTTAGTACCACGACTTCAGGAACAATATCGGGGCACGATCGTTGCCCAACTGGGTGACGCCCTGGGCCGAACGAATCGGCACTCACTTCCCCGATTGGAAAAGATCGTTGTCAGCATGGGTGTCGGCAACGCGATCCAGGACCGCAAGGTGCTGGACGAAGTCGTCGGCCATCTGGGTGAAATCACCGGCCAGCGGCCGCAGATTACCCGGGCGCGGCGATCCATTGCCCAATTCAAACTTCGCGAGGGAATGGAAATCGGGTGCCGCGTCACTCTGCGAAAAGGGCGGATGTACGAGTTTCTGGACCGCTTGATTTCCCTGGTCCTGCCGCGCGTGAGAGACTTTCGCGGGTTGAACCCCAAGGCCTTTGACGGGCGGGGGAACTACAGCTTGGGCCTCAATGAGCAACTTGTGTTTCCGGAGATCAACCCTGATCGGGTAAAGTCGGTCCAGGGGATGAACATTACGATGGTCACATCAACGAACAGTAATGACGAAGCCCGTGAGTTGTTGAGTGCGTTCGGAATGCCGTTTCAGAAAGACGACAACTAATCCGGTGACGGGCCGGCGTGCTGAGATGGCGGCCTGATTGGTCCCCTGGGCGTTTTTCCACGAGGCTGACGACCGACAGATCGATGGCCGGATTGACAGATCCAAAACAAACAAAACACGTAACACTTGAGCTGTCTGAAGTAAGAAAGATATAACTTGTATCCAAGCTGCGGCTTGGGTACACACGTCCGGCAAAGCTCTGCTTTGCCGCTCGCGAAACAGAGTTTCGCGGAAGTGCGTTCCCAAACGGAGTTTGGGAACGAGGTTGATGGCGGCCTCCTTCGTTCGGCTGACAGTTACCAAAACACAAACACCCGCTTGCACCAGTTTTCGCAACGGAATCATCTTTTCCCTGACGACCGAGAGGCCGAGACGATCCGGCATGGCCAGCAAATCGAAAATCGCCAAAGCAAAGCGTCCCCCGAAGTTCAGTTCGCGGCAGGAGCACCGATGCCAGCTCTGCGGACGTCCGCGGGCTGTGTACCGGAAATTTCTGGTCTGCCGCATCTGTTTCCGTGAACTGTGCCTCGACGGGCTGGTTCCGGGCGCCAGGAAGGCGAGTTGGTGAGAGTGTTGGCGGTGAAAAATATCCCAGTGAGCCAGATGCAGGCGTGTGAGATGCCGAGGAGCGAACAGCCATGATGACAGACCCGATTGCCGACATGTTAACCCGCATCCGCAATGCTCTGCGCATCGAGCGGCCGCATGTTGACATTCCCTCTTCCAAGCTGAAAGTGGGGATCGCAGAGGCGTTGCAACGTGAGGGGTACATCTGGGACTTTGAAGTCGTCGAACAGCGTCCTCAGGACGTCCTTCGGGTGAATTTGAAGTACGGGCCGAACGGCGAACGGGTCATTCAGCAGTTGCAACGAGTCAGCAAACCGGGGCGGCGGCGTTATACGAGCATCGACGGCATCCCTGAGGTGCTCGACGGCTTGGGGATCAGCGTGTTGTCGACCAACCAGGGAGTGCTGAGCAACCGCGAGGCGCAGCAGAAGCGAGTCGGCGGGGAAGTTTTGTGCAGCGTTTGGTAACGGTCGGGCATCCGTCTCGCTGAGGTTCACATCAGGAATCAAGTGTCATGTCGCGTATTGGAAAACAACCGGTCGTCATTCCGAGCGGCGTGGATGTCGTGGTTACCGGCAACCGGGTCGCCGTGAAGGGGCCGCACGGTGAGTTGTCCCACGACGCGCACCCGAGCATGGACGTCAGTTACGACGCGGATTCCCGTGAAGTGCGTGTCCAGCGACCGAACGATGAGCGGGAGAACCGGGCGCTGCACGGGCTGACGCGCAGTTTGATCAACAACATGGTCACCGGAGTGCAGCAGCCATTTGCGAAGCGGCTGGAAGTCGTGGGGGTCGGCTATCAGGCGTCGTTGAGCGGCAATGTGCTGTCACTGCAGGTCGGATTTGCCAATACCGTGCAACTGCCGATTCCTGAGGGGGTCACTTGCGAGGTTCCCGCACCGACGACCATTGAAGTCAAAAGTGTCGACAAACAGGCTGTCGGACAGTTCGCGGCAGACATCCGCAATGTCAGACCGCCCGAACCGTACAAAGGTAAGGGGATTCGATTCCAAGGCGAGCACATTCGTCGCAAGGCGGGCAAAGCGTTCGCCAGCGGCTCCTAGTGCCTGATCGGGCTTCGGTCGGCACAATGCCCAAAGTTGTCCGCACGTTTGGCGGCCCACTGGCGGGTGGTGTTGAACCAGAAGCGATGCCAATCCAGAGACCAACTATTTTCAGAGGCAGGGGCGGTTGTCCGAACGGTCGGGGCCGTCTTGGAGTTTATGTCGTTATGAAGCTACCCAAACGGATCGCCAAGCAGCGGCTGCGTCGTGGTTACCGGGTGAGAAACCGAGTCCGTGCCGCCGGTCGGTTGCGACTGTCGGTCCATCGCAGCAACCGCCAGATTTCCGCCCAGATCATCGATGACGCCGCCGGTCGGACGCTGGTCTCCGCCAGTTCCATCGAGAAGGAGTTGGGCGGCTGCCAGCAGGACAACGGCAACAAGGATGCCGCTTCACGGGTCGGCAAAGCTTTGGCGGAACGGGCGACAGAGGCGGGGATCAAACAGGTCGCGTTTGATCGCGGCACCTGCATTTACCACGGACGCATCGCTGCCCTGGCTGACTCGGCCCGGCAAGGCGGCCTTGAGTTCTGACGGGCCGTGCCGTCGTGAGGGACGGTCCGAGCGAAACTGTCAGACTGCCGAGAAAGCCAAACTGGCGCAAATCCCAAGATTAACCGTATCGGAACGAATTCAACCCTGAGGCCCACGGAGCTTTATTGTGGCGACAGATACTCAAGCCCAGTCCCCGGAAAAAGTCATTCAAATCAGACGATGTGCGTGCGTCGTCAAGGGCGGTCGCCGTTTCAGCTTCGCGGCGATGGTTGTCGTGGGCGACCGCAATGGCCGTGTCGGTTGGGGATATGGGAAAGCCAAGGAAGTCCCGCTGGCGGTGGAGAAGGCAACGAAAGTGGCCAATCGGAGCCTTGTTTCGGTTCCGTTGCGTGACACGACGATTCCGCACCACATCATCGGTCGTTTCGGGGCATCCAAGGTGTTGTTGGTTCCAGCCAGCCGTGGTACGGGAATCATTGCGGGCGCGACCGTCGGAGCGGTTGTGGAGTCGGTGGGGATCAAGGATATTCTGACGAAAAGCCGGGGGTCCAATAACCCGGTCAATCTGGTGAAGGCGACATTTGACGCCCTGACGAAGTTACGCACTCGTGAAGATGTCGCGCGGCTGCGAGGAGTGGAGATCTGATGATACTGGATGATGTGCATCGCGGAATTACCAAGCGGCAGAAGCGAAAGCGGATCGGTCGGGGTCCAGGATCCGGGCACGGCAAGACGTCCGGACGCGGCCACAACGGGTACTTCAGCCGCAGCGGAGCCTCTCGGCGCCTCGGCTTTGCAGGCGGGCAGATGCCCTTGGCGCGAACCGTCGCCAAGCGGGGTTTCAACAACAAACAGTTTGCCGATAAAGTGTTGGCCATCAACGTTTCCAAACTGGAAGCGAAGTTCGAAAACGGCGAAACAGTGAGCCCCGAGACACTCGCTGAGCGCGGTTTGGCGAAAGGGACTTTTGATTCAATCAAAGTGTTGGCGGGCGGCGAACTGACCAAGAAGCTGACGGTTCAGGCTCACCGGTTTTCGCGAACGGCTGAGGAAAAGATTCGGCAGGCGGGCGGAACGGCCGAGTTGCTTTCATGAATGCAACGATTGCCACCTTCGTGTTGCATCGGTTGGGCCCGCAGGCGGGGCAAAGTCCGTCCTTGTGTTCCGGACCGGCGGATCGCCGGTCGTACTTGTCTGCTCGCGTGTAAGGATACAGACGCATGCTGGGGAAGCTGCTTACCGTCTTCCGCATTCCGGAACTGCGGCAGAAGATCGTGCTGACGTTGATTCTGCTTGCAGTTTACCGCATGGGGTTCGCGATCCCGCTGCCGTTTCTGGATCAGCAGCAGTTCGGACAGGCAATGAAGCGGCTGTCCGAGCAGCAGGGCGGTTTGGGGCAAGTGATTCAGGTGGTCGCTTTGTTCTCTGCCTCGAACATCGGAAATAGCACGATCTTTGGCTTGGGGATCATGCCGTACATCTCGGCGTCAATCATCTTCCAGCTGCTCGGTTCGGTCTATCCCCCTCTGGAGCGGCTGCAGAAGGAGGGGGAAGCGGGCCGCAAGAAGATCAATGAATATACGCGCTATGCGACGGTGGTGATCTGCCTGGGGCAGAGTTACTTCTGGATCCGCATGCTGTCCGGAGGGTTAGGCGCCCAGGAGGGCGGTCTGATTATCCGGGAGTACGACACGATGTTTTACCACATCGTGGGCACGATCACGATGACTGCCGGAACGATCTTGCTGATGTGGATTGGGGAGCAGATCGACGAATACGGCATCGGCAACGGACTCAGCCTGTTGATCATGGCGGGCATCCTGGCGAAGATGCCCGGTGCGGGGATCGACCTTCTGCGTCCGGCGTTTGAGCAAGGGGTCGGGCTGGGAACCGCGGCGGGCATCGACAAGCTGCTTCTGCTGGTCGTGCTGTTTGTCAGCGTGATCTTCGCCGTCGTTGCAATCACCCAGGCCCAACGGAGAATCCCCATTCAGAGTGCCAAGCACGTTCGCGGCCGCAGGGTCTTCGGCGGGCAACGGCAACATCTTCCGTTGCGGGTCAACCAGGCGGGGGTGATGCCCATCATCTTCGCGTCCAGCCTGCTAATGTTTCCCTACTTCGTGTTCAGTTGGATGAACCAGCTTTGGACGAATATGGAGTGGACGATTGGCGCAGATTTGGTCGGCACCTTGTACGCGGCGTTCGGCGGAGGCGGTCGGGGCTTCATGTACAATATGTCGTATATCGGGCTGATCTACTTCTTCTGCTATTTCTGGACCGCCATCACGTTCAATCCGCGTGACATGGCCGACAACCTGAAAGACTACGGCAGCTTTATCCCCGGATATCGGCCGGGTGAGCGGACGGCGGCCTATCTGGAACAGGTGATGGCCCGCATCACCTATGTGGGGGCGGGATTCCTGGCCATCATCGCGGTCATTCCGACGATTGTTGCCACGGCGATGGACATTCCGTTCCTGATCGCCAGCTTTTACGGCGGCACGGGACTTCTGATTGTGGTGTCGGTGGGGCTCGATCTGGTGCAAAAGATCGACAGCCATCTGGTGATGAGAAACTATAGCGGTCTGTTAGAGACCGAGAACAAGTGACGTCGAGGGGCGGTCTGCACCGAACCAGCGTTCATGTTGCGAGTAGAGGCGGGTTCGGTGCTCACGCTGAAGAGCCGACGAGAAATCGAGCTGATGCGACAGGCGTGTCAGTTGGTCGCGCAGGCCCATCGCATCATCGCCGAGATGGTCGCTCCGGGAGTGACCACAGCCGCCCTGGACCGGGCGGTCGAGGAATTCTTCGCTGCGCATCAGGCACAGCCGCTGTTCAAGGGGGTTGAGGGGGTGGTGCCGTTTCCTGCAGTGACCTGTATCAGCGTCAACGATCAGGTCGTCCATGGCATTCCCGGGCCGTACGAACTCCGGGAAGGCGACATCCTCAGCGTCGATACCGGTTGCCGCCTCAACGGCTGGTGCGGCGACGGCGCGTGGACGTACCCGGTGGGCCGCGTGGACGATCTCAAGTCGCGGCTGTTGTCTGCCGGACAGGGGGCGCTGAAGACTGCCATCCAGGGAATGGGAACGCGGAAGAAGTGGTCGCAGGTCGCCAGGCAGATTGAACGCAGCGTTCAGCGGGCCGGGTTCAGTGTCGTGGAGGATTTCGTGGGGCACGGCATTGGCCGCGACATGCACGAGGACCCGGAGGTGCCGAACTACGTGTGTGAGGATCTCGCGGAGCGGGATTTTCCGATCAAACCGGGGCTCGTCGTGGCGATCGAGCCGATGGTGAACGTGGGGACGCCGGAGGTGGAAGTGCTCGACGACCATTGGACGGTCGTCACTGCCGACGGGGCTCCGAGCGCACATTTCGAACACACGGTTGCCATGACGCGGGAGGGGCCCCTGATCCTCACGGAAGGGCTGGGGGCATGACGGATGTCCCCGCGAGAAAGTCGCCCCGAGGGAAAACCGAGTCAATTTCCGGGAGAAAGATACGAAGAGTCGCTTGAGAGATTCCCACACGCCCGCTTATAATCCCCCACTCCCTTGCGGACGGAGGGATGCTGTGCGTGGCGGGTTCCCGGTCGGACCGATTTGCAGATGTTGGCAGTCTTTGGGCGCAATCCGCGACCGTGCTCCGAAGATTGTCGGCGTGGTCCCGCGGCTCAGTTCCAGATACGCCGTCGTTGGGCGAGCGAACAACTGAAGTTGACGGTCCACGAAAAGTTGAAAGTCCACAAGGTTGGGCGTCTACAAGGTTGGGCGTCTACAGGGAAGCTGAGGATTGAAATGAAGGTCCGTTCGAGCGTCAAGCGTATTTGCGAGAACTGCAAGATCGTCCGCCGTCATGGGCGGGTCTATGTGATTTGTTCGTCCAACCCCCGCCACAAGCAACGGCAAGGGTGACCGAGGGAACTGAACCAGACGCAGCGAGTGCTGCAATCGCGCGACCGGTCAGGACAGCGGTGGCGTCGGAGATCAGTCGCCGTATTACCGGGGTGAATCGCCCCAGATAGTTCCCGGCCGTGCCTGGCCGGGGTCATTGAATTCCAACGGAAAGTAGTTGCGATGCCGCGTGTTCAGGGTGTCGACATCCCCAACGACAAGCCGGCCTACGTGTCCCTGCAGTATTTGCACGGCGTGGGGCGGACAAATGCGATTGAGGCGTGTCACAAGCTCAAGATTGACCCGCTTGCCAAAGCCCGGGATCTGAGCGACGACGATATTCAAAGGATCAACAACTATCTCGATGCCGAGTTGGTCATTGAGGGGCGGTTGCGGCGGCAGACGCAGACCAACATTCAGCGATTGCGCGACATTCAGTGTTATCGCGGAATCCGCCATCGTCGCGGGCTTCCTGTCCGCGGGCAGCGGACGCGGACGAATGCACGCACCCGCAAGGGGTCGAAAAAGACGGTCGCCGGCAAGAAGGGCGTGAAGGACATGCGTCACTAACGGCGTTGCACCAAACGTGCAGCGGCGCTCGGCGCTCCGGCCCCGCCGGACCGCGAACGACGCATTCGGGCAGGAATTGCTGGAATCAACTTGAGGAATTCAGGGTGGCGAAAACAAAACGGAAACGGACTCGGCGCAATGTGACGCGGGCCATCGCGCACATTAAGGCGACGTTCAATAATACGACGGTGACGATCACCGACACCAACGGAGAAGTGCTCTGTTGGGCGACCGCGGGGACGTCCGGGTTCAAGGGGTCCCGGAAGAGCACGCCGTTTGCTGCACAGAAGGCAGCGGAAACGTGTGCGGACCGGGCCCGAAAGTTCGGGGTGAAGGAGTTGGAAGTTCGCGTGAAAGGGCCGGGCTCCGGTCGGGAAAGCGCCATCACCGGGTTGCAGACGTCCGGAATCAACATCAGGACAATTTCGGATGTGACTCCGTTGCCACACAACGGCTGTCGTCCGAAGAAAAAGCGTCGCGTCTGAGAAAAGGCTTCGGTGATACAGGCTTCGGGCGATTGCCCGTGACGGTCTGGGTCGACCAAGCCGGGATCAATGGCTCGAAGCCGATCGCCGCGGGGCGTCAGGCGGGCCTGCAGGGCGTCAGACGGGACTATCGTAGAATACTTTTTTCGATTGAGGAGATTGGCCCATGCGGATTCGTTGGAGAGGACTGGAACTTCCCAGTCGGGTGGCCCCGGACAATGCGACGGCGACTGGAACGTATGGTTTGTTTGTCGCCGAGCCGTTTGAACGCGGATTCGGGCATACGATTGCCAACAGCTTGCGGCGGATCCTGCTGTCGAGCCTGGAGGGGTCTGCCGTCACTCGCGTGAAGATTCAGGGCGTGCAGCATGAATTCACCACCATTCCCGGCGTGGTGGAGGACATCACCAACATCTGCCTGAACCTCAAGTCACTGGTGGTCAAAAACGCCAGCACAACGACGAAGACTTTGCGGATCGAGCGGCACGCCAAAGGTGTCGTGACCGGAGCGGACGTCATCACGGACGACCAGGTCGAGGTGATCAACAAGGATCTGATCATCGCCACGATGACCGACGATGTGCCGCTCAACATGGAGTTGACGATTGAAAATGGCCGCGGATTCGTGCCGGCGACGGAGCATTACGGGCAGATGCCGGAAGCCGGCGTGATCCCATTGGACGCGGCGTTTTCACCGGTGGAACGCGTTCGGTACAAGGTGGAAGACACCCGTGTCGGCCAGCGGACCAACTACGACAAGCTGACGTTGGAAATCTGGACGAATGGGACGGTGACCCCGGAGATGGCACTGGTCGAATCCGCCAAGATTCTCCGGAAGCATCTGAACCCGTTCATCGCCTACAAGGAACCGGGACCGGAACTGCCGCCGGGCTCGGGGCTCAAAGGCATGCTGGAGGCCACCGGTTATTCGCCGATCGACCTCGAACTGGAAGAAAAGCTGAATCGCTCGCTCGCCGAGCTGAACCTTTCGGTCCGGGCGACGAACTGCCTTGAATCGGAGGGCATCAATACGGTTCGCGACCTGGTCCGCCGGGTTCCGGACGAGCTGTTGACCGTTCGGAACTTTGGTGAGACGACGCTCGTCGAAGTCGAAGAGCGGCTGACGAGCCTTGGCTTGAGACTGGGAATGAAAGTGCCCGAATCAAGTCCGATGGCTTGAACGGGCTCGCCGGTGCTTTCGGCAGCCGGCAAATGGCGCGGAGTTCGAGGAGAGGAGCCGGCATGGCCGGCACGCCGCTCGGAAAATGGCGGCGGAACGTTCTGAGACGACTTGCTGTGACAGGTGGATTGAAGCCATGCGACATCGAATGCGGGGCCGTAAACTCGGTCGAAATGCGTCCCATCGCCACGCCCTGTACCGCAACATGGCGTCGAGCCTGATTCGCACGGTTCGGGTCGACGAAGAGGACGAATCGGCACCGAAGGTTGCCGGGCGAATCGTCACGACCGTTCCCAAGGCCAAGGAACTCAGGCCGTACGTGGAGCGTCTCGTCACGTTGGCGCGTCGGGCGATTCCTCACGAAGAGGCCGCTTCTGAATTCGCAACGGATGCCGAGCGAAACAGCCCGGAGTGGAAACAGTGGCGGACTTCCGACCGGTGGCAGAAGTGGAACCAGGCGATCGCACCGGCGGTGGCGTTGCGGCGACGGGCGTTCTCACTGCTGCGGGACAAGGAAGCACTTGACATTCTCTTCGACGAATTGGCCGATCGTTTTCGGGATCGGCCCGGCGGATACACACGGGTCGTCCGGCTCGCGCGGCGTCGGTTGGGAGACTCGGGGGAACAGGCTCTCATCGAGTTCGTCGGTGAGCGGGACCGCGTCCGGAAAAAACGGGCGGCACCGGTTGTGGTTGAGCAAGCGGCTCCCGAGAGGGGAACGGGTCCGGTCGCATCCGGTGATGTTTCCGATGGTTCGGCGACGGCAGTGGGCGATGGATCCGATGCCGAGGCTGCTTCCGATGCCGAAACTGGCGCCGATGAGGCGGCGAACGACGAATCGTAACTCGCCGGGAAACGGCTGTGAATCGCCTGTGCCGTGGGGCACATCAAAGACAGAGGGCGTTTGATTCGATCTCGAGCGGACCTTTTGAGGTGCTGGGCCCGACACGCTGGGAGCGTGTGGCACGATGTGAACGGTGCGAAGGCTGAACGCCGAGAAGAGTGGGCGGCGAAGAAAGGATGCTCTTCATGGCCGACTTGAGTAATCCCCGGCGGGGCCCGTTGGACTTCACGGCCTGCATGCTCCGGCTGTGCGAGGATGTGACCTGCCAGCTGGATGAGTTTCTCCACATCGACATGTCTCGTGTCGCGGTGACGTTTGCCCAAGCGCGGCGACGTGTCCTGCATGGCCTGCAGGCAAAGCTCACGCCGATGCGGTTTGAGGGGGGCTCGCTGACGACGAGGCGTCATGGACGGCAGTGGACCGTGCAACGCCTCTACCAGGGAGACCTGGAAATGTTGTACATCCTCACGTTCTACCTCCCGCGGTTTCTGGAGCAGTCCTTCCGGGAGAAGATGATCACCGTGCTGCACGAGCTGTATCACATCAGCCCGCAGTTCGACGGCGACATCCGGCGCATGGATGGCCGCTACCACGTGCACTCGCACAGCCAGAGGGAGTACGACCGGCTGATGGAGGCGTTCGTCGACCGGTATCTGGGAATGAAACCGCCCGAGGATCTCTACGCTTTTCTGCGGTCTGATTTTCGGACGCTGGACCAACAGCACGGCGGGATCGTCGGAATGCGCGTGTCAG
This sequence comes from Planctomycetaceae bacterium, assembly GCA_029259845.1. Classification (GTDB taxonomy): domain Bacteria; phylum Planctomycetota; class Planctomycetia; order Planctomycetales; family Planctomycetaceae; genus JAHBXU01. Next base: position 52,479 of record JAJDEI010000024.1, read on the forward strand.
TTCCCAAGTTGATCCCCTTGAGCGACAGCCGCTCCGCGTGATCTCTGTTTTGGCCGGATCATGCTCGGTCGGAAATGCGCGTCGCCGTTTGACGGCATTCGGCCCCGTCAGTGCCATGCGGGGGCGGTCGCGGTTCAATGCCACCGGCACGAGCACGTGTGCCGGTTGTGAGCACGGTGTCGTGCCGATCGGTGCACCCGACACGCTCGGCTTGGGAATCGAGTCGGCCGATGGCAGGTTGTACGTGATTGAGGATTCCCACAAGCGGTACCCCGAGGTTTACGAGTCCCGGTTCCAGAAGCTGAAGCTGAAGCTGACGGTCACGTAACCGTTCACACCTCGAACGAGGTTGGGTGAGCAATTCGTCTTTTCACAGATGGCGTTTTCTGCGACATCTCCTCCATGTCGCAGCGACCAACAGGACCGCCGATTTCTGAACAGCAGCTGGCCGGGTTGCCGGCC
>JAJDEI010000231.1 GCA_029259845.1 Planctomycetaceae bacterium
CGAATCGCCCCGGTCGTCTCAATCGCCGCAATTTCGCAGTGGGCGTACCGACACGGATACACGCCTCGCCCGCACAATCACGATCCAAAGTTCGAACAGGGATCACTCGCCCTTATGCCCGGTACCCGGACAGACTCCTAGGAGCCCTCCGGTTCAGGCGGCTCCCGTCCGGGATTCACTTCTTGGCCCATGATGTTTGCTTTGGCCCATTGGGCAGCCTCGGCCACGTCCCAGTCTGCAAGTTGGACGAGCAGCATGGCGACGCCCTGGGCAAAGGCCGGTCGGAGGGTCCGTGTTCGCCCATCGATGTCGGCGACCTTTTCGAGGAGCGACTCAAAATTCTTCTCGGCTCGGCGGAGTTCAGCGAGCTGCTGCTGGATGGTCCGCAGGGTCATCTCCAGCTCGTCGGGCGAGGTGTCGCTGTCTCCGGCTTCCGTGGCCTGGAGGCCTTTGCGAAGCAGGTCTTTGGCAAAGTCCGACGCCGATTCAAAGCGTCCCTCATCAAGCTGACGCTGCAATTCTGCCTTCAGCTTGCGGTCCTCAACGCTCCTGACCGAGAAGGACGCACACAGATTTCGGTCAAGCGGTTTGGCGTCCTCTTTCTTTGCCATCGCATGGCACCTCGTATACGCGTATACGGAGCATCGTCCTGAGAAATCAGGAGTTTGCGGAGGAGTTGAATACAGATTGTATTCCGTTGTATTCAGCGTAACAAGCACGCCGACAATAGGATGCGGCCTAACGACCCGGAAAGCTGACTGGAGAGACTGAATACCGTGGTGCGTCAGGTGTGCCCATCCCCCTGACGGGGAGGCAGAGAGAAATGGACGGCGAAGCCGGTCAGTTTCGCCTCCCCGTCAGGGGTTCCACGTTGGGCCGGGCGGCAGACGCGACGCGGGCGAATAGCAAGGGGCATGACAGCTTCGCTGGCGTGCCCCTTGCCGACCGCTTGGAGCGTCTGCCGCCCGGTGAGCTGGCGTCCAGCCAGCTCACTTTCAGCTTCATAAAGCTGAAAGTCCGTTTGAAGCAGTTCCCCCACATCCTCGTCCAGAGGATGTGGGGGAACTGCTTCTCCTTTGTGGAAATGCCGGACCCCAGTCCGGCATTTCCCGGCTTAAGAGAGGACTCCTTCGTTGGCTCGTCACAGACAGCGGAGGAGTCCTCTCTTGAGCTGCCCGCAGGGCCAGAGAGATGCTGGCCTCTGGCCAGCAAGTAAGGAAACTGAGTCGCTGCGGAGCAACGGGACCGCCTACAACTTGCCCCACAACTCGCGTTGGGGCATGAGCGGTCGCTGGAACCAGGCGACGTACACCTCGCGGTGCTCGTCGTCCCAATCGCGGAAGGCGTCGGTCAGATTGAAGGCCTGCGGCACGTTCTCCCAGACCGAGAGCACCAATCGAGCCGCGTGCCGGGCCTGCACCGACGCCTCCTCCTGCATCCACGTCTCGAAGCGGCCCTCATCGAACGGTTCCAGGCCGGGAGCGTCGCGAAGCGACGGGAACATGTGGGCCAGTTCGGTGACATCCGGGTTGGGGCCAAGTAAGGGCAGGTACTGGACGTAGCTGCTTCTGTCGGCAAAGGCTTCATATGCCGCCATGCAGCGGCGATAGCGAGGGAAGTCTTGCTCGTCGAACTCGCCGACATCGCCAAAGCTCTTGAGCCATGCGTCAAACTCGGCCTCACTCACCGGGTCATCGCCGCCCACGCACGTCCGCCTGGCCAATTCGTACTCTTCCTTCAACTGCGACAGTTCCGCCAACTGCTCAGCGAGAAACGCGGCGGTGATGGGCGTCTGGCCAACTGGCTGTACAGGCATCGCGTGAAACCGTTCGGGTCAACTGCAAGGCGTGTCGGTCCATGCCCGTGCAACCGGTCATTGTCTGCGTTTGGTCAAGTTCAGCAACCTTCAAGGTCTCGTCCAATGGGCCTCACGGAAAACGAAGCCTCATGTGCCATCAAAGGTATGGGCAAACGGGACACACGCCCACGGAGCGCGCCGATCAAATATCGGTGGGTTTTCTGCGAATTGCAGAATACGGTTGAGTAAGTGGGAGAATTCGCTGCCCTCTGAAGCTGACAAGGCGACTTGCACTGTTTCGCCGAGCACCGACGGTTCTCACACATCCCACGATGTGAGTTGTGTGAGAGACCGTAGGACGGGACTCACGATTTCCGTTTGAAACTGTTTCCGTTCGAGACGGTAACAACGACTCAGATGTCACCCTGCTCGTTAATCATGCTGTAAATGTCATTGGCCATCGAACGCAGGGAAGCCTCCAGCGGATCAATGTCACCGTCTCCGTCCTGATCGTAGATGTGGGCGAAGCCGCTCTCCTGGTCGAGGAGATCGGTCAGGCTGTTGGTGGCCAGCAGCAACTGCAGAATGGTCAAGTCGGAATCGTCCGCCACTCCAAAGGCGGCCCCGCTGGTCCCCACGTTGACGATCTTCGTGCCGATGCCGGTGTCGGTTACATGGAAGCCATAGGATGAGGCCACATTACCGGCCAGGTCCTGGCTGGTGAAGAAGGTCGCAAAGGCCACCGCCATGAATTGCGCATCCACCTTGGCCGGGCCGGCCGACTTCTGGGCCTTCTGCTTAAAGAGTTGTTCCTTGTAGAAGGCGGCGACCTCCGCGCCGTCAGCGCCGTCCAGCTCCTCGGCCAAGACATTCCCAAAGTTATCCGTCAACCACCCGGCCAAAGCGGTGCCACCCTGCTCAATCAGCTCTTGTCCATGTTTGTTCTGCCAGAAACCGATCGTCGCCGTATCGCCGCTGCTGACCTGTTGGCCGATCTCGGCGAACGTGTAATCTGCTGCGTCGCTGCGGTCCAGTGTCAGTTCCATGACGTCGTTCGCCACGACGGTGCCGCCTAGCGACCCCAACTGCTCCGCCCCGTCTGTGACACCGGAAGGCTGCAGCTCCCGCACCTGGTAGGTTCCGGGGTCGAAATCCTCGAACAGATACAGGCCGCCATCGCTCGTCGTTGTTGTGGCCACCACCGCACCCAGATCGTCAAGCAACTCGACCGTCACTCCATCAATTCCGATTTCGTTACCGTCATAGAGGCCATCTTGGTCGACATCGACGAACACGACACCGCTGATGCTGGCTTGATTGAGCACCGTCACGCTGATCGTCTGCGTGGCCATCAATCCGTTGCCGTCATCAGCTTCGACTTCCACCTGGTAGACGTTGTCCGTACCCACGTCCAACGGTGTCTCAAAGTCTGGAGCCGTGATGAACTCCAACTGATTCCCGCCGGTGACCTGAAAGAACGCATCATCGGCCCCATTGCCGGTGATCGAGAAGGTGACGGTCTGGGCCGGCAAGTCTGCGTCGGTTGCCGAGATCGTCTGCACGGTGGTTGTGTTCTCGTCCACGTTGGCTGACGCGGTGGAAGTGAAGACCGGAGCATTGTCGTTGACCGGATCGACCGTGACCGCGACGTTCTGCGGGGTGGTCAGTCCATTGTTGTCGTTAGCCGTGATCTGCACATCGTAGACGTTGTTCCCTCCAACATCGGTTGGGTTCTCGTAGTCAGGTGCGGCGATGAACGAGAGCTGGTTGCCGCCGGTGATCTGGAACTTGAGCTGATCCGCACCGCCGGTGATCGAGAACGTGACTGCCTGGGCCGGCAGGTCCGCATCCGTGGCCGAAACCGTCTGCACCGAAGTCGTGTTCTCCGGCAGGGTGGCCGTGTTGGCCGAGGTGAACGCCGGTGCGTTGTCGTTGACCGGCTGTACGTTGACCGCCATCGTCGCGGTGGCACTCTCTCCCGCCGCGTCGGTGACCCGCACTTCCACCAAATACGTGTTGTCGCCCGGGGTCCCGCCCAAGTCGATCGGGGTTTCAAAGTCCGGTGCCGCACTGAAACTCAATTCGCCGGTCGGCAGGATTGAGAACAAAGCGTCATCCGCACCGTTTCCGGTGATCGCGAAGGTGAGAGTGTCGCCTGGAAGATCCGAGTCGGTGGCGTCGACCGTCCCGACCGAAGTTTGGTTTTCGTTGACATTGAAGCTCTGGCCGGCGATTGTGGGCGGTTGGTTGGTGACTACTTCCTCTCCCTCAAACGCGCCAATGTCGCTTCCGTCACTGCCGGCAGCATTGGGGACGCTGGCGATGTCGACGGGACGCGCGAGTCCACGCTGATCCTTGCCTGCTGCCACCGCATCAATTCCGGCATCGATCGCCGGGCTACCCGGCAGCAGCGCGTGGGTTTCGGTCGGTCCGCCGTTGCTCTGCAGCGGGCCGAGCAGTGGGATGGTGTTCAATAAGTCTGACGCGACAAAACCAGTCCCGCCTGTCGAATTCCCAATCAGATTGTGTCCAAGAGATGGAAAGGACCCTTCCACATCCGGCTTGCCGGCTGAGTCAACATTTCGTGCGACGATTGTATTCTGCAGTCGGACCGTGCCGTTCCCGCTCCAGATTCCGCCGGCGTCGGCAGTCGCAGTATTATCAGCGATGGTCGAATTCTTGATCGTAACGTTGCTTCCAAAATTGTTGTGGAGCCCGCCCCCCTGGTTCGCGAAGTTCCCTGAGATGGTGCTGTTGTTGATGACCACGATTCCACTGGTTGCTATCCCCCCACCTCTGGCAGACGCGCCCAATGCTCTGTTGTTCGAGATGGTACTGTTGGAGATGATCAGGCTGCTCGTCCCCGCGCTGAATCCGCTGTTAAAGATTCCCCCCACCTCGTTCAGTGCGGTATTGTCGGACACCGTGCTGTCAATCAGCGTGACGGTACCGCCGAGTTCATTCCAAATGGCACCGCCGTTACTGGCCGTGTTGCCGGAGATACTGCTACTGGAGATGTCGACCGTACCACCGTTGTTCCGAAGTCCTCCGCCGGGTAACCGTTCACACCCCGGATAGCAGGGTGGGGGGTGGTTGGCTGGCGAAGTGGGCTTTGACGGCGTCGGTGACGAAGGTGAAGACGTTACGGTTCTGCTGGCGACAGGTTTCGATCACGCTCAGCAGCGTCTCCACG
>JAJDEI010000232.1 GCA_029259845.1 Planctomycetaceae bacterium
TCGTCTGCACATTTTTCAACTCTCCGCGCGATCGAATGCCGGACTCGATTCGACTTGAGAAACCACCGTTTCACCCTTGGCTGAAGCGGCCAAACTGCAATCATGTTTCAGAGGCCCAACATCGACGTGCGATTGCCGTGAATCCACACCGTTGCGTTGGGAATCATATATATGCATCGTGGCGAGACTCCGGGCTGGTTGTTCTCATTCCCTCCCGGTCATGCCGGAGCGGGATACGGATACAGTCTGCCGGTGGTCTACCTCATCTGGCTGAGTGTCGTCTTGGCCCTCTATCCGCTGTGCCGTTGGTTCGCAGGCGTGAAACGAAGACGCAACAGCGTCTGGCTGAGTTACTTGTGGGACTCGGGATCGGAGGGTCCGGGCACTGCCCCTCGATTCTGAATCACCTACAGGCAGACTGGGCGCATCTGAACGGAACGACTCCCAACGGGCGTCCGAGCAAAAATGCCCGTCCGACCACGCAGCCGACGTCACGAGCGTGATGAATCTCATCAGGACGTCGGACAGGCGGATGTTGTTGGTCGCTTCGAAAAACGACCCATTGATGATCCTCGCGGTCGGACGGTCGTGTCCTGAGTTCCCGCACGTTTGCCGACGCACGAATTGCGTGCCGCGAACTGCATACGTTTTCTGCGATCCGACGTTGATCGGTCGAGGGCCGTGAAACGAGCCTGCACGGGCCGCAGCATTCCAAGGTCTTGTGGCACGAAACTTGGACTGGGTTCAGTTGTACGTGAAAAGGCTGATGGTGCGACGAAAGTGTCTGTAACGAGTTTCCACGATGGTGGACTCGGAGTTCTCAACGTCTATCGAAATTGCCGACGAGGTGATGTAGCGATGACAACAATGTCTTTTCAAATCCCTCAAAAGATTCAAATGAGATTGGCCGGCATTTTGATCGTAGCTCTGCTCTGCACACAGGAACTGCGAGCGGATGATTGGCCACAGTGGCGTGGGCCGAAGCGTGATGGCGTATGGCGAGAGACCGGGATCCTGGAAGCCATTCCACCGGGCGGACTCACGATTCGCTGGCGGGTAAGGATTGGTCGCGGTTATTCCGGGCCGGTTGTGGCACAGGGACGTGTGTTTGTCACCGACCGCCAATTCAGTCCGGAAGTGGAACGCGTGCTGTGCCTCGACGAGGCGACGGGCAAACCTGTTTGGACGCATTCATACCCTGTTGACTACGAGAACATGGAATACGGTAACGGTCCGCGGGCGTCACCGACGGTCCATGAGGGCAAAGTCTACACACTGGGAACCCGGAGCCATCTGTTCTGTCTCGATGCGTCCACGGGAAGGGTCCTCTGGAAGAAGGACTTACCGAAGGAGTACGACGCGGCGCCGCTGGAATACGGGGCAAGCGTGGCACCACTGGTCGAGGGAGACCTTGTCATCGTGACCGCCGTTTGCCAGCCCGCCGCGACCGTCCTCGCATTTGACAAGAACACCGGCGAAGAACGCTGGAAGGCGCTGACGGACCGACCCGGCTACAGCGCGCCCATCGTCATCAATAAAGGTGGCTGCCGCCAGGCGATCGTCTGGACAGCCGACACCGTCACGTCGTTGGAACCGACCACCGGCCGCATCTATTGGCAAGTGCCGTACAAGGCGACCTTTCACGAGGCCCAGGTGGTCGCATCACCCGTGTTGCATGAGGACCTGCTGCTGTGCTTGAGCGCCTGGAACCGAGGTTCCCTGATGCTCAAGTTGGATGCGGAAAAACCCGCCGCATCTGTGCACTGGAAGACACGGACGCGACCGACGACCCAGTTCTCGACGCCTCTGTTCCTCGACGACGACCACTTCTGCGGCATCGACAGCGCCGGAGGTCTTTGCTGTCTCGATGCGAAATCGGGCGACGAAGTGTGGAGGACAAGCGAGGTGGCGGGCAGCGGTGCGCTGGGGCATGCTCATTTGACGTCCAACGGAGACCGGGTCTTTCTGTTCAACCAGCGAGGCCAACTTATCTCGGCGAGGCTCACGCCCACCGGTTATGAGGAATTGGGCCGAACCCTGTTGGTAGAGCCCACCGCTGGGCATCGGGCGCAGGGGCCTGTGGCCTGGGCACACCCGGCCTATGCCAACAAACATGTCATCGCACGCAACGATCGAGAGTTGGTAAGCGCATCGCTGGACGCAGACCAATACTCGGCGTCGAATACGCCCGTCGCAAAGTCTGGCGTCAAGGCTCGCGTCTTGTCCGAGTTCGTGGGGAGAAACGCAGCGCTCGCGCTCGATTTCTCCCGAGGCGGTCAGACGCTGGTATTGGGAACCTGGGCCGGAAACGTGAAGCTGCTGGACGTCTCAAGCGGCCAAGAAAAACTGCCCGCCCCGCCGGGGTTCAGGAACAACTGTTGCGCGGTGACACTCTCGCCGGACGGCACGCTCCTGGCTTACGTGGGCGGCAGTGAGTTCGAGCAGGCCCGCAACAACAACTTGGCGAGCGGCAAGGTGCTGTTGTGGGACGTGACCACGGGAACCCCCCGCGGTGACCTCGAAGGACACACTAGCAAGGTCATGTCCGCCACCTTCTCACCCGACGGCAAAACGCTGGCGACCGGCAGCGCCGACACGACGATCAGGTTCTGGGACGCGGCGACCGGCGAAGAGCGAGCCGTCCTCCACGGACACACCGATGCCGTCTCGTCGCTGGCGTATTCGCCCGACGGTAAGACGCTCGTTTCAGCAAGCTGGGATCAGACGGTGAAGTTTTGGAACGCGACCACCGGAGCCCAGCTCGACAGCCTCAAGGGGCATGAGGAGGAAATCCTCAGCGTGGCAATCTCCCCGGACGGCACGACAATGGCCACCGGCAGCGCGGATTGGACGGTACGGCTCTGGGATCTGGCAACAAAGAAGGAGCGGGCGGTCCTCAAGGGACACAACGGCGCCGTCTACTGCCTCGCCTTTTCGTCCGACAGCAAGAGATTGGCCACCGGAAGCGGCGACGAAACCGTGAAGCTGTGGGACGTCGAAACTGGATTGCAACGGCTGGCGCTGTTTGGACACCAGAGTGGTGTCACCGCCCTCGCCTTTTCGCCAGATGACAGAATTCTGGCCAGCGCAGGCAGGGACGACCCAGTGAGATTGTGGGAGTTGACCGCGGACAAGTAGATGCTGCAAACTTGCGTCGCGCGTCTTCACATCAATTCGCGTTGCACTGGCGTCGCTGAGTGATTCCGTCGCATCAAACCACCCATTGATGATCGGCGATTGGCCGGTCATCGGTCCCACACCGCCATCCGTTTTTCGGTCGACGAATCCTGAGTCGAGAAGTCACAGGTTTGCTCGGACTCGCGGCTGACCGGATGCCTCGCGCCGAATCGGCTCTCGGCAGCGATTAAAAAGCGAACGTTTCTCAAAATTTTTCGACAAGAGCCGGGCTTGATGGAGAAGTCGGAATCTTTCAGTCGGGAGGGCAGAATTGTGAACGAACTGCAAGCGCCCCTGCGAGAGTTGGCCGGCACACCATGTGTGCCAGATCTGCCGGTAAGCATGCTCAAGTTCTCTGGCCACCTAACCGCCTGTTTTTTCGGCCCAACCCCCGACCAAAGCCACCGCCCGGACCGACGGCAGATTATCGCTCCACGAGGTCAATGTGCTCGTTGACAATTGGCCAGCTTGTCGACAGCGCGTCTTGACGCGATCGGGCCGATCCTCTAGAAGCCGCCGTCTGTTTCCTGATCCCATTGAGTTTTTACCAAATGCCCACTGGCGAATCGAGGGTACGGGCTCGGCAATCCGAAGGCTCACTCGAAATCTCAGATTCAAAGGCACTCCTGATCGCGACCCGCCTGCTCGCAAGCGAGGTTCGCTGGCGGAGCTGGTGGCACTTGTGGTCGACGGTTGCGGTGCTCAGCGGGATTATGGTCCTGCTCTGCAGCGAGCTTCCGTGGCTGGTCCGGCTCCCGTTCAGCATTGTCGCGGGCTTGACGATGATCCGCTTCTTCGTTTTGTTTCACGACCATCAGCATCATGCGATTCTCAGCAATTCGAAGGTCGCCGACCTCGTGATGCTGGCGTTCGGATTGGTCACACTCAATCCGCCGAGTGTGTGGAAGCGTTCACATGACCATCACCACGTCAACAATTCCAAGAGCTTCGGACCCAATGTCGGTTCCTATCCTTTATTGACCGTCGACGCTTACGAACGGGCGTCCGCCCGGCAGCAGATCGGTTATTCCATCGCACGCCACCCCCTCACAATCGCAATGGGATATGTTACAGTATTTTTCTTCGGGATGTGCGTGAGACCGCTGGCTGCGAATCCGCAACGGCACTTCGATGCGGCGCTCGCAATCGCCTGCCACGTCGGGCTCCTGTTGTGGCTGGCCTTTGACGAAATCGACGACCTCTGGCTCGCCGCGCTCATTCCCTTCATGGTGAGTTCGGCCGTCGGCGCTTATCTGTTCTTTGCACAGCACAACTTTCCGGGAGTTCGGCTGCGAACCGGCCGCGATTGGGACTACACTTTCGCAGCTCTTCATTCATCGAGCTACATTCGCATGGGCAAGGTCATGCGGTGGTTCACGGGCAACATCGGCTATCACCACGTGCATCACTTAAACTCGCGGATCCCCTTCTACAGCCTTCCCGAGGCGATGGCGTCAATCGAAGCCCTTCAGTCCCCGACCACGACCTCGTTGCATCCGCGCGACATTGCCGCATGCTTGCGGTTGAAGCTCTGGGATCCAGTCGCTGACGAGCTCGTTCCCTGGCAGTATGAACGGGATCGGCCGAAACACGAGTCGCGAACGGCGGCTTGACGTCTGCGGCGACTCGATGGTCCGATGTCCCCAGTCTCGATCTCGTCCCCAAAGATGCTGGCCGAGACGAGTCCGCCCCGTAAGGTCTTTTCGCTAGCCTTCTTGGCCCTACTTAATGGACTCGGCTCGTGCTTCGATACGCCTTGTGACTCAACAGCGATCCCGTCTACTCATACCTTTCGTAATGTGCCTCGGTAATCGACCCTTGGATGAAAATGGCCTCGGCACCGCTGGTTTCCGTCGGCTGATTCCGTCGATCGGGCAATTCAAACCGAGGCCACAAACCTCAGAATTACGATATAGTGGCAGACGCTGCCGGCAATGACAAAAGTGTGCCAAAGCGCATGGAAGTATCGCACACGAAAGTCGTACGCCAGGAAAACGGTTCCCAGCGAATAGAATGCTCCGCCCGCAATCGTCCAGACGAGCAATGGACCAGGTGCTGTCTCAATGAGCGTTTTCAGAGAGATGATCGGCAGCCAGCCGAGAATGCCATAGGTCACTTTGGCTATGGGAGTGAGATTGCGCATACGGAGTACGAGGATCACACCCAACATCGCCAAAATCCACATACATGTCAGCAGAATCGGCCACCAGGCGTTCCAGAGATAAGTGATTGCCAGAGGTGTGAACGATCCGGCGATGAGCAAATAGATGCAGGCCTGATCGACTGTGCGAAAGAAACGTCGCCAACGAGGATCGTAAAACGAATGGGACAGTGTTGATGCGGCATACAGTGCCACGAGTGACACGCAATACGCGGCACATGCCACAATCGTTCGCAACGGCTGAAATGCAATAGCCTGCCTCATCAGGAACGCTGACGCTCCTACTGCGAGCACAAGACCAAAGCCATGAGTGATCAGATTGGCATATTCGTCAATTGGACGGCGGGTGTGAACGCCGGGTGGTTCCCGGGTGATCATGGCTGAGCTCGGCTTTTCGCTCGATTGATCGAGTGATTTGTCAACTCGTTCGATGGCGTCATGCCTCAGTTGTTCCAAGAAGTCGTCGAAATGTCAATGTTCCCGACACGCACCGAATATCGACCGATTTCTGAGACCTGATCGGCCGCGTGATCGAATCTGTAACCTGCTCCCGTCGCATTGACCGACGTGAGTTGTCAGGCTGCAACGCACTGACCCGTGGTTTCGCATTTGCCCTCCCAGATCCCTCCCGGACGTGCCCGACTGTACCCGAGGGTGATCAACGGTTTGGACGAGTGGCTTCTCCGATCCAAGAGTTGAACGTCGGGCAGCATCGAGCAGCGAAGTCTTCCTGAAAATTTTTAATCCGTAGGTCGTGGGTTCAAGTCCCGCCGCCCTCACTTACACAGCAAGGACTTACGTCAATCAACAAGAATGGAAAACGCCGCTTGATAGCCAATTGATAGCCAGTCATGCTTTCTTCCCTAGCAGTCTGTTGAAAAACTGCTTCGTCGGCGAGAGCGCGGCAGAACTCGTCAGATCAAGGAGCCGAATCGCAGACATATCCCTAGATACGTCGAGATGTGGCGACGCCGAGTTGGCGAGTTTTGACCGCTTGCAGTCAGGATGAGTTTTTCAACGGGCTGCTAGAACGCGGTCGAACGTCCCAGCCGTTGCTTCATCCATTGTTGGCAGGACGTGCGAGTACGTATCGAGCGTCAGAGCTATCTGGGAATGTCCCAGCCGTTGCTGCACGATTTTCGGATGGACGTTGTCCGCCAACATCAACGTTGCCGACGTGTGCCGGAGGTCGTGGAACCTGATGTCCGGAACTTCCGCCTGTTTCAGGAGCGGCTTGTAGTATCGCCGGTAGAAATTGCTGTTGCGGAGCGGGTTGCCCTCCGTGTCGCAGAAAGTGAGTTCTGGGCCGGCGAACCCTTCCTTGACCATCAAGGGCCTTGTGAACCCACAACGCCTTCACAGCGATGTCTGGGAGCCGTAGGGAGCGTGTTCCGGCCTTGCTCTTGGGGCCGCTGAACGACAGCTTCCCGCGAACGTAGCTCAGCGATCGACAAACAGACAGTTGACCGGTCTCCAGATCGATGTCCTCCCATTTCAGGCCGAACAACTCCCCCTGCCTCATCCCGGTAGTGACCGCCAGCACAATCAGTGCATGGAACCGGTCCCCTTCAGACGTCTTCACGAGCTTCGCCGCTTGCTCTGGCGTGAGCGTCTTCATCTCCGGCGGTTGGTACTTTGGCACGTCGACAAAGTGGCACGGGTTGCGTTGGAGCATGCCTTGCTTCATTGCCACATTGAACGCGCGCCGTAGAACGTCATGCACCTTCTGCCGCATGCGGGCCGTCTTGCCGTCCCGTTCCATCTCCGCGTACATCGTTTGCAAGTTGACCGGCAAGAACTTCGACAGCTTGATACCACCGATCCGGGGGACAGTGTGGCACTTGATGATGTCGCGATAGGCGGCGGCGGATGATGGCCGGACTCTCGGCGTCGAAATCGTCTCGTGCCAGTGTGTGATCCACTCGGCAACTGTCATCTTGCCGGCGTCCGTGAGCGTCCCGGTGGCCTTCTGGTGTTGCAGGATGGCCAGCTTGTCGCGCACTTCCCGTCGTGTCTGGCCATAGACGACCCTCCGCTTTCGCTTGCCGTTCGTCGTGCAGTCGATCGCTCTCGACCATCGTCCATCGGTCTGCTGATAGATGCTACCAGCACCGTTACCGCGCCGTTTCTTGCTCGCCATCTTGGTTGGTCCTTTGGTTCGGTTGTTGGTCGTTCGTGTTGTTCCCGCAATCCCGCTCCGACCGGATGGGGCCGGTTCATCTTCCCATGGAACCGGCCCCACCGGACGGACACGATTGCCCCAGATCAATACCCATTCTCCGCGATCATCCGTCGCATCACTGCGGCTTGGGTCTCCAATCGTTCCAACCACTGGCGCGGCGTGTCGTCGGACTTCGCGTTCTGACAGCGAACACAGACGACCGTCAGATTCTCGATCGAATCGTCCCCGCCTTTGCTCCGGGGGATGATGTGCTCCAGCGTGGCCCGGTTGGGAAAACGCAGGTCGTCGCCGCAGTATTGGCAGCCGTAGCTTGACTCTTCCCAGAGCCGCTGCTGGATGCGGCGTAGAACGCTCGGACGGCAAATCAGTTTTCTCGGGATTGAGGACATCGGACGTGTCCCTTCTGCGCAGAGGGCGCATGAAAAAAGAGTGCGTGCTCCCACGGGCATTGGAGGGCGGCGATCAAACCGCCCCGGAGCCGTTGCTGGACATCCGACACCGCGCAGGAACACGCACTCTGTTTTGATCGTTCGGTTATCCATGTTTGATCGTACTCCGAAGGGCTTTACCGCCGATGATTCCCTGGGATCGTCGGCGATGGTGTCAATACACGCCGACTGTTCTTCCGGTGGGAGCTTGGCAACCTCAACGACTTCCTTCCGGGTCTTGCCGGATTCCCCGGCGAGAATTGATTCCGCCGCTTCCTCGCCCATGTTCTCGCCGATCGTCTCAACCGCTTCGGCGAATTGGGCGTTGTTGCGGACGGTCTCGCGGCTGACGCCGTGTTTCTCGGCGACCTTGTCCGCCGTGGATTCAACCGGTTCTGTTATCTTGTCAATCAATTGCTCACTGTGGGCATTTGATTTCCTATCCCCGCCGTGGGGTTTCTTCTGCTCGCGGTATTCGTTGCCAATGTGGGCGGCGATTTCTTCCGGGGTCAGGTTGCGGCGGGCGCGTTGGTTTTGCTTGATCCACCGGCGTCAATCCAAATCCCCCACAACAGCCACCTCAACCGTAGCCCCCGGCTTCGGTTGGTTTTTCTTTTTGCTTTCCGCCGCTACGATCTTGTTCGCTTTCGCCGATTCGGCGGTCGCCTTGGCGATGGCTGCGAGAAACTGATTCTCCGAGCCGGTCGCCCGCGACGCCTTCAGAACCGCCGAGAACGCTTCCGACGTACCCCGCTGGACGAAGCGGGCGTTGGTGTCTCTCTTGGCGTCGGCGCGGGCGAGCTTGCCGTTTCCCTTGTCCTTCCGGTCCAGTTCGTCTTGGAGCACCTTGTCAATCTTGGCCTGTTTGGCTTGGTCCGCGAGCGCCAGCAATCCACTTTCCTGCGCGCCGTCGAACTTCTCACGGATTTGTTCCATCTCCCGGTCGAACTGTTGCGTGATTTGGGCGATAGGCCGTTTGGCGGGATCGGTTTTGATGTCGAGGGAGAATTTCCCTTTCAGTTTGTCCGCTTCGTCTTGCAGCTTCTGGAGTTTGGCGTTGAAGTCATCGCCGGCGGGCAGGTTGCGGCCTTGCTGGACGCCCTTGTTGAGCAACTCGCCTTCCCGCTTGTCAAGCTGTTGAATTTGCTCACGGACGCGCCGATACTCCATCTCCCGGCGCTCAATCTCCCGGGTCAGCCGCTGAACGTCCTCCGGGCTTCCCGTGTTGATCGCCGCCGACCGCTGCCCCCCGAGCGCGTCGAGTTCGCTCGAAATCCACTGTTCGCGTTTCGTCGTTTTCGCCCGCTCAGAATCAAGCGCGCCCAAATCCTTAATCTACCGGATTCGATTGAGATTGCTCTGCCGCTCCGCCTCCGCCGCATTCGCAGAAACCCCGCGATTCGCGTCAAGCTGTTTCATCAGCCCGAGGAGTTCGTGAAGTTTTTCAGCCTGTTTAACGAGTTCGGAATTGATTGCAGCGATTTGCTTTGGATCGCCCCCAATGACCTGCTCACGTTTCTTCGCCCGCAGTAGGTTGATCTTGTCGCGGACCGTGTCGAGTTCTGATTTCAACCGGTCAAACTCAGAGCAAGCTAGTGCGGCGCCGTTTTAAGTGTAGCGGTAGCCGCAGTGGCGGAGGTAGTTTCGGCATTCGGTTTCGGGGAACAGATCGAGCACGCGGCCGCACAAGTTCCCGAGCTTGTCCGTCGTGCGTTCCGCCCCGTCGC
>JAJDEI010000233.1 GCA_029259845.1 Planctomycetaceae bacterium
CGAATCGCCCCGGTCGTCTCAATCGCCGCAATTTCGCAGTGGGCGTACCGACACGGATACACGCCTCGCCCGCACAATCACGATCCAAAGTTCGAACAGGGATCACTCGCCCTTATGCCCGGTACCCGGACAGACTCCTAGCCGGTCCGGCTGGGTGCCGCCGGCACAGGAGGCCTCACACCCAGCTCGATGCGCGTCTGGAACGTCCGGATGCTAAGCGTGAGTCATCTTGTCGTTTCGCGGCCCAGCGGGATCGGCCGGGCCACCCGCTGGGGTTTCGGCACATTTCATCCACGCCGCTTCCGTTCGCTGCCATTGCGGCTGTGACGTTGCTCGCGATCTGTTGCGGTTGCTCAAGGGAACCATCGTCTTCACCGGCGAATACCTTCGCCGCACGTGCCGAGACCGCTCGCCCGGCGCCAGAGACATCACTGCGGCAGGCCATCGAAGCTGATTTGCCGTCGCCAACCGCGCGTTACCTCATCGTCCATGCAGACGACGCAGGGATGTGCCGCTCGGTAAACCGGGCCACGATCGATGCGCTGGAGCACGGCGCCGTCTCGTCCGTCAGCATCATGGTCCCCTGTCCGGCGTTCGAAGAGTTCGCCGAGTACGCGCGGACGCATCCGCAATACGACTACGGCATCCACCTCACTCTGAACGCCGAGTTCGAGCGCTATCGTTGGGGTCCGGTGTTGTCGGCGGACACGGTTCGCAGCCTTGTTGACCGACAAGGCTACTTGTGGCGGTCCGAGCATCAGACGGCCGCCAACGCGCGGGCCGATGATGTCGAACGGGAGTTGCGGGCACAAATCGACAAAGCCCTTGACGCCGGCGTGCCGCTCAGCCATCTCGATACGCACATGGGCACCCTGTTCATGAGGGCCGATTTCCTCGACGTCTATTTGCGGCTCGGCACCGACTCCAAGCTGCCGGTCCTCATAACCCGCGATGACGGATTGGCCGGGCGATTGGGCGTCGACGAACGTATGGTCGCTCAGATCCGCAGCGCCGCCGATCAGCTCGGCCAAGAGGGATTCCCCGTCCTGGATAAGGTCCTCATGCACTATTCCTGGGATTCCGTCTCCCAGAAGAAGCGGGCCTATCGGAGCATGATCTTCGATGCCCCGCCGGGGGTCACGCAAATCATCATCCATTGCGGCGAGGCGGATGCCGAACTCCGCTCGATCACCAGCAGCTATTCGATCCGCGACGGCGACCGCCAAGTCTTCACCGACCCGCAGGTCATCGCCGAAATCGAAAACCAGGACGTCAACCTCATCTCCTGGAAACAGCTCTCCCGGATGACGAGCGGACAAGCCGTGAGCGATTGAGCGACTCCTGCCGGCACCGAGCGTCGAGGCCGGCCATGCGTCTGCCCGCTCAGGGGGCCGATGTCCTGCGAGCGGGGCAGATTTTCGATCCGCCGCGAGCAGGGTGAATCACCTAGGTTGAGAACCTGCCTCACGGCGATCAGGCGACGCATCAGTGATCGTGCAGGCGGGTCAGCAGCGCGAGCCCCAGCAGTCGCACGTATCCTTCGTCGAATTCGGCCGTCAGGGAAATCCCCTCACCGGCGGCGCGGATCTCGATCCGTGCCTGGCCAATACCGGGGCGATCAAACGCGGTCCGTGCCAGCGTGATGACACCGGAGGATTTGCCGTCTCGGTCGGTTTGGGCCAGATCGATCCAGGGGAGCGCGTGCAGTGTCACCTGCAGCAACGGGCGGTTTGAATCGGGGGCGGGCGTCAACGCGTCGGACGTCTCGTTGCGAGAAGGAGGCCGCGCGATCACGGTGCGGTTTCGCGGTGCGTCGGTCAGTTGAATCGCCGATTGCAGCGACGAAAGGGTCCCCTCTCCGCCAACCGCCACCCAAAGCGCTCCCTTGCCGGCGGCCACATACAGGACCGCATTCTCCCCGTACAACCTCCGGTCCTGGCGGCGCAGGCGAGCCGGTCGCATGCGGTGGACGGCAACACCATCAAACGCCGCCACATTCATCGACACCTCCTGAATGTCGCCGGATTCTGCGGCGTAGGGCAGAATCCGTTGCACGCCTGCTGCCACCCGGTCCGCATCGCGCATCGCGACCGCACCGACAAGCGCGAACCGTCCGCCGTCCGCCTCGACCAATTGAACAAACCCATCGGTGCGGCCTGCTGCCAGGGTCTTTTCGACAGCCTGAATCATCCCGGTCACCGCCGCCTGCAACGGCCGGTCCGCCTCTCGCAATTCGTGTTCGATTTCCTTTCGGGCCGCGTCAAGAAACGCTTCGAGCACCGCGCGCGCGCCGGGCACGACCGTGAGTACGGACGCCATCGTCAACGGAGACTCGCGCTCGATGACAGCCGCAAACTGCGTCTCCGGCGCGGCCATCCCGGCCACCAGCCGGGCAATCTCCCCGTCTCTTGCGAACACGATGTTGGCTTCCAGTTTGACACGGAGGGGGTCGCCGGCAAACGTCAGCCCCGCAGCCGCCGACTGCCACTCGGCGACTGCCGCGTGAGCCAAATCGTACGCGTGGGCGGTGATCTTGCGGCGAATTTCATAGTCGGCGGCTGCCTCTTCCGACTGCCGTTTTTCCTCGTTCTCGGCAGACTCCTGGAGATTCCGGACGGCCTCTTCAAAGAACTCCTGCGGCACGCCCGGTCGCCGCAACAGGACGATCAAGTCCCGCGTCCGCAGGAGTTCGCCGACGAGCGGCACCGGGTCGATGACGGCGCGTTCCTGTCCTTCGTTGCCTGTCGTGAGATTGATGAACGCATACCCCTGCTTGATGCTAACGGGAAACTCATCCTTGTCCGTGTGGAGCAGGTAACGACCCGTGGTCTCGTCGGTCTCCAAACGGAGGGCCTTGCCGAGTTGGGCTGTTTTGAGCAGCTCTTTGACGTCTGTGACAGGCAGGAAAACGACGGGATGTGGGGCGGTCGACGCGGTCGATCGGATAACAGCCGTCAGTCCGGCGGGACGGTCACGGTCGATTCCGCGCAGGTCGTTCAATCCGCTCAGAAACCCCCGCACGAACACCGCATAAGACGGTTGCTCCACGCCATCGAACAGCGCATCGACGTCCTCCAAGAACCGGTCGACGCCGGCAATCGCCACGACGGCAAACGGCTCCGTCACGACCGGGGTGGCGTCCTCCCCCTGCGACCGGAGGCTCACGGCATGGGCCATCAAGGCCACCGATACCGCTGCCCACAGCGAAGGGGAGCCGGACATCAGTCCTGCCGATTTCTTCAAAGTGACCATTGGCGCTGCCATCTTGTTCTTTCAAGAATCTGCGTGCCCTGACCCGGAAAAGCGACGTCGGTCAGGCTTCCATCTGGCGGCAGTAAAGACTGGCTGTCCGCATTTCATCGTCGTCAGGCGGAAGCCTGATCTGCTCAAGGCAGGAGCCTGACCGGCTCGCCCGCCCCTTCTCTCGACCTGTACCCTCTCTCTTCCGCATCAGTTGCAGGCAAATCTGTCGACTCCGGTGCTGGTCAATAAACGGCGACCACGACACAATAGGCTGAATGGTACGCGATCGGTCTGTCAGCATCGAGTTTGCCGCCGCGGACTGTTGCCGCAGCTCGGCAACGGCGTCCGACCGACCTCAATTGACGAACACCAATCGAGCCAAACAAGACGCAGTCCCCGCCGCATTTGACCCTTGGAAAGTCCCGACTCATGAGTTCACGCTGGATTGCCGACCGCATGCATCAGATCGACGCCTCCGGGATCCGGAAGGTGTTTGATCTCGCGGCCAACATGACCGACCCGATCAACCTGAGTATCGGGCAGCCGCACTTCGACACACCCCAACCAATCAAGCAGGCCCTCAAACAGGCGGTCGATGACGGGCACAATGCCTACAGCCAGACGCAGGGCATCCGACCGCTGCTCGAGACGTTGCAGTCGCACATCGACGAAACCTACGGACACGAGGATCGGAGCGTCTTTGTCTCCAGCGGCACAAGCGGAGCGCTGATGCTCGCGCTGTGTACGCTGGTCGGTCCCGGAGACGAGGTGATCATATTCGATCCCTACTTCGTGATGTACAAGCATCTCACCCGTCTGGCGGGCGGCGTCCCCGTGCTGATCGACACTTACCCCGACTTTCGCATCGACATCGACAAGGTCGCCGCTGCGATCACCGACCGCACCAAAGTGATCCTCTTCAACAGCCCCGGCAACCCGACCGGTTACGTCGCAGCCGAGGAGGAGATCCGTGCCCTCGCCGAGTTGGCCGCAGCCCGCGATGTCGCTCTGATCAGTGACGAAATCTACCGCGCGTTCTGTTACGACGAGACGTTTCTCTCACCCGCCCGCTGGAACGACCAGACGATCGTTATCGACGGGTTCAGCAAGAGCCACTCCATGACCGGCTGGCGCGTCGGCTGGTGCCATGGACCGACAGAGATCATGCAGCAGATGATCAAGCTGCAACAGTTCACGTTCGTCTGTGCACCGCATCCGGTCCAATGGGCCGCGCTCAAAGCCTGGAGTGTCGATGTCTCCGAGCACGTGCAGGAGTACCACCAGAAGCGCGACTTCATGCTCCGCGAATTGGAAAGCGACTTTGAGATTCACGGTGCCGATGGTGCGTTTTACGTGTTCGCGAAGTCGCCGCAGGGAACCGGCACCGAGTTCGTCACCCGCGCCATTGACAACAATCTGCTGATCATACCCGGCAACGTCTTCAGCGAGCACGACACGCATTTCCGAGTCTCCTATGCCGCCGAAGACCAGACGCTCGAGCGCGGCGTCGAAGTTCTGAAGCGGCTCGCCCAATCCTGACGCCGCCGCAGTGTTGATGGCTGATGCTTGATGGTCGCAAGCCTGCGGATGACGCTCCGTGAATACCGGTGACGGCGGACCAGACACATCCTCGTTCTGGGTGGGGAATCCGCCCAATCGTTGCCTGCTCGATTGTGAGGCTCCGTCACGCACTCCACCTTCAGTGCAGGTCGGCTATGTGCGCCAAATCACTGTCGCAACAGGTGTTACAACAACTTTGCGAATTCTCTGCAGAAGTTCCCCAAATGAGTTTGACGACTGGCGATGGGCCGACTATTTTGACACCTGTTGTGGGGAATCAACCCACAGCAATCTTTACTCAACATCAACTGCGGGTATCACGCCCAACTCGTCATTAGCGGGGTCTCCTTTCTCGAACAGATCGTGAATCGGGGCTCCTGCCACTTCGATGGTTGACCAACCCGAGACGTTCATTACCGGCGAGGTCAGACGCACGCTTGACGAGCGGCACCGATTGTCATTGCCACAAGACTTTGCCGAGGCGGTGACCGACACCGCTGGCGACACCATTGTTGCGAAGGAGCGTTACGGTTGTCTCAGCCTCTGGAAAGCCGAGCACTGGCAGCGACGCATCGACGACGGCGTCTCGCTGATTCGCGAGAAGATTGCCCGCGGTCGGATGGAGCAACGCTGGGACGAGGTCCAACGTCTGGGACGCCTGCTGTCGACACGTTATCGCACCGTGCGACTGGCCAACCGTTCACGACTCACCATCCCGGAGGGGTTTCGCGAATTCCTGGACGTCAGCGGCGGACAGGATGTGATGGTCGTGGGGGCGGTCATTTGTGTCGAGGTTTGGAACCCCGATGCGTGGCTCGAACAACTCCGCACCGACATGCCCGAATTCAGCCCCTTGTTCAAGGAGCTCACGGAATAACACCGAACCGCTCGTTTAGCCGCGACCGCTCGTTTAGCCGCGACCGCTAGGGAGCGCGCATTACTCTTACAAGGACGCCTCAACGCACGGACGAAACACCCGGCCCATGCCCGGTTCTTGAGGGAAGAGGGACGACTCACTCAGTACCCCTTTCACCGAGACCGCATACTCGTTACCAAGGATGGCCGTCGGCAAGGATGCCACCTCTTCCTTCGCCGGGCATGGGCCTTTGTTTTCGTGATCGAAACGCTTCCTCGGTCGCGTGCTTCTGCTGCGAGTGTTCCGCGTACCACGAGTGTTCTGCTGCGGAGCGATCCGTGGGCGGACCGCCGGGTCGCGACGACGGCCTGGCCGTCATCCGTCTGTAGGATGCCAATCAGACGGTTCGAACCTGCGTTTCTCGCGAGTCGGATTGCCCCTGAAACGCATCGGCTTTGCGGTGACGTTTGCTCCGCGCCGTCCAGCATCAACTTGGTGGGAACGCTGCCGCTCAACGTGAGGGGAATCTGGACGGTCGGCGGGATCGGCGACCGAGTTCATTCCTTATCGATGCCCCGACTGAAGAGTCGCCTCGCCATCTTTCAAAGCCCCTATCCACCGCAAAGAGCTTCGGCGCCGCAGCTTGTGATTCCCTTGCTGGCACTGTAGGCTGGGTTTGCCGCATTTGATTCGTAACGGGCCATTGGCAGTCCGTTGAAAAACTCAATTCCGCGTGCCACTGCCGTCTCGGCAGTGCGATAAACCAGTAAGTTTTCAGACATCTGCACGGCTGACACAGCCGTGGCACACGTTTTTCAACGGGCCGTGAGGAGATTGCCTGGCATTGCGCGGGAAACGGCGGACGTGCCAAGGCTTCATCGTTCATTCCAGTTGCCAAAGTGAGATCATCAGCACAAGCAAGCGGGGACGTTGACAATGGTGCTCAGTTATTGGTTGAAGTCTCTCGTCAGTCGATCGAGGTCCCGAACCCGCAGTGGGTTTCGCGGCAGGCGTGTCACACGCCGTCGCCCGCTCCTGATGGTCGCTGGCGTGCATTGGACCATCGAGGCGCTCGAAGAACGGACGTTGCTGTCCGCCGTGGGCGGCGAGGGGGCATCCAGCGAACTGATCATCGATACGGCGCTTGGGGCGCCCAACACCGCTCCTCTGCTAGACGATACAAGTGCACCTGCACTCAATGCCATTCTCAAGGACCCCGATGTTGTATCGGGAATGTCCGTGAGTGATATCGTCGTCGACGGATCAATCACCGATCCCAACATTCCCCTGTCCGTCACGTTTCAGGAAGGCGCCACGAGTACGGGTGCGGTCACGATTCGACAGTGGGATAATGTGGCTTTTACTTTCGATGACGACGTCAACCAAGATGGATTGGACCGAGTCATCATCGGCTTTAACGAGCCCAGTGGTGACAAGAGCACACGGGAGTTGCTGCGAGGCCTTTTTGAGTTCGACTTGTCGACATTGGTGACGCAGATCGGCGGCCAGCCATTCGACGTGGAGGGCGCGACTCTGGTGTTGCACCGTTCAGTCGTCGGGGACACCCTCCAAGGGACGGGGTACAATCATCCGTTCATGACGTTGGAGGCCCGTCTTTATGACTTCGATTTCGGCGAAGAGTTCGCCACTTGGGCGAATCCATCGGCCATTAGTGATTCAGCCAATGATGGTGACACGATGGCGGGCGGCGCGCTCTCCACGGTTCTCTCCACTGCCTCATTTGAAGCCGAGGCGAGTCTGGGTGACTTGCCGGACGTCACATTTGCAGATTCCTCCGCGTTTCGCACGGCGATTGATGGCATCCTTGGCGGTGGGGACACCCTGCGGCTACTTGTGCGGGCAACGGACGCAATCGAGTCGGAAGCAGCCGGAGCTGGTTTTGACAGCCATTTCGTCCGATTCGATTCCGACGACCACGCCACCGTGTCGCAGCGACCGAAGCTCGAAGTCTCGCTTTCCGCTCCGGAGGCGATCGCCGTCACCGGCGTCGACGACACGAACGGCACGTGGCAATACTCCACCGATGGCGGCACAAACTGGCTTGCCTTCAGTGGCCCGGCTCCCGCGGCGGCACGCCTGTTGGGGCCAACCGAGCAAGTCCGTTTCGTCCCGGATCCAGGTTTTAGCGGGAACGCGGAATTTACCTTCCTCGCCTGGGATCAAACCAGTGGTACCGCCGGCGGCATGGCCGACACGACCATTGTCGGTAGCACGGCCTTTAGCGTGACGTCAGACACCGCCTCGATCAATGTCGTTTCACTCCTCGCTCCGGATCTTGTTCCGTTCGCATTTTCGGATGGGGTCGGCCCAGCAACAGATCTGGACAGCCCAATTGTCATCCGCACCACTTCGCAGCTAGCCGGAACCTCTGCATCTGTCATCACGACTGCTGACCCGGTCATCGTCGATTCGGGTTATTTGAACATTGGCAACGCGAGCACCGGATCGAATTGGCAAGTTTCCATTCAGTTGGACGGAAACACGCCCATCACTAACACGATTGGACCGGCAGGCCCTCGCGCCGGGCTCGCCTTGACACCTAAAAATTTCGGAACTCTGTCCGCAGGCATACATACGCTCACGGCCCGTGCGGACAGCCTTGATGCGATCACTGAAAGCGTTGAGGCCAACAACATCTTCATTCGAACATTCATCGTCGAAGCGGTCGGCACGGCGGACTTTGGCGACGCACCGACGTCCACTCAATCGGGTTTCCCCTCCAGCTACCCCACGTTGACGGCTGACGGCGGCGCCAGCCATACGATCGTCTCCGGGTTTCGCTTGGGGGCGAACATCGATCCGGAATTAGACGGTCGGGCGTCGCTGATGGCGATCGACGATGACGATGACCGGATTGGAACTGGCTTGGATGACGAAGACGGCGTGACGATCAATGGGGCACTTGTCCGAGGCTCAACGCATTCGTTTGACGTCGACGTCACAAATACGGCCGGTCTGTCGAATCCTTACCTCGACGCGTGGGTGGACTTCAATCAGGACGGTGACTGGACCGATCCCGGCGAGCAGGTGTTCTCCGGAGCCGTTGCTGCCGGAGCTAACAGTGTGAGCTTCCTGGTCCCGGCGAGCGCGGTGCCGGGACAGACCTATGCCCGTTTCCGCCTGCACGACGGCACAGCGGCACTGACTCCAGGGGGTGCCGCCAGTGACGGAGAGGTCGAAGACCACCTCGTCGAGGTTCAATCGCCCGGGAATTGGGTCGATCAAGGGCCGGCCCCCGTGCAGAACGGCCAGATCGAAAACGTCGATCCTCAAAACCAGGTCACAGGGGCAATGCACACCGTGCTCGCCCACCCGACGGATGCAGACATTTTGTACGCGGGCAGCGTCAACGGCGGCATTTGGAAAACGACGAACGCGACCGCCACGAGCCCGTTTTGGACACCACAGACAGACTTCCTGGAATCGTTGTCCATCAGCGCAATGGCATTTGATCCGTCGGACGGAACGAGTAACACGCTGGTCGCTGCAACAGGACGGTTCACGAGTTTCGCGGGCATTGCAGGTGCGAGCGGCCGTGTTTACCGAACCACGGATGGTGGTTTGAACTGGTCCAATCCCGGAAGCGCGGGCCTCGCCGGTGAGAACATTTCCGGCATTGCCGCCCGAGGAAACACGATCGTTGTGACATCATTAGCCAGCGGCGGAGGCATCCTTCGCAGTACAGACAGCGGTGCCACCTTTAGTGCGATCACGAGTGCCGATTTTGTCCCCGGAAATGATTTCTTCGATCTCGTAGCGGACCCCACCGACGGAACCGGACAGAGGCTGTACGCTGCGGGGATCGGTGTCGGAGGCTCTGGCGGCATCTACCGCTCCGATGATTTCGGCTTGACCTGGACGAAGGTCACCGGCCCCGGCATCAACGCCACGATGGACACGCTGCTCGCTGCGTCCAATGCCATCGAAATGACGGTCCACCCGGCAACCGGCCGGTTGTATGTGGCAATCCTGGTGAACGCCCAGCCGCAGGGGTTGTTTCACACCAATAATGGAACGTCTGCCACGCCGACCTGGACACAAATGGATGTCCCCGTTCTGCCTCTCAGTCCAGGCGTGCCGCTCACCAATGCCACGTTTGCGACCCCGATTGTGATCACGTCCACGGGTCACGGTCTGTCCACAGACAACTTTGTCGTGATCAGTGGCGTCTTGGGGAATACGGCGGCCAACGGCTTCTTCCGCGTGACCGTGATCGATGCAAACACCTTCAGCCTCGACCTGAGCTCGGGCAATGCTGCCTACGCGAGCGGTGGGTCCTGGACCAGAGTCACCGGCCCGAATCCGAGCCCGAAGGACTTGGATGCTAGTTCGCAAGGCCGCCTGCACTTCTCCATCGTCGTTGATCCGTCGAATGAAGACATCCTCTACGTCGGCGGGGACCGGCAAGATAGACCGGGTCAAATCGGTGCCACGACCGGCAGTGGTTCGCTGTTCCGGGGAAACGCCGGTCTTGGCAGGAATCCGACCGGCGCCCCATCGCCGCAATGGGATCACTTGACGCACTACTCCTCAGCCATTGATGTCAATGGAGGGACCGCCGGCGGAAGTTCGCCGCATGCCGACTCACGCGAGATGGTCTTCGACGCCAACGGCAACTTGATGGAAGTCGATGACGGCGGAATCTTCAAACGGACGAATCCCCAAGACAACACCGGCGACTGGTTCTCTCTCGCCGGTAATCTCGGCACATTGGAATTCCATTCCGTCGCGTATGACAGCCTGACCAATACGATCATTGCCGGAACTCAAGACAATGGCACACAGACCCAGCAGATTGCCGGCGGCACGGTTTGGGATCTTTTCTCTGGCGGCGACGGCGGAGATGTGGCCATTGACAACATCGTCAACGCGCCCAGCAATCAATCGGTGCGCTACACGAGCAGTCAGCTTCTCGGCTTCCAAAACGGTGTTAACGTCGACCGCTTCATCCGTACCGTCTTCGACGCCAACAACAAGGTTGTCGGCTCGTCCCCCGTGAAACTCACCGTAAACGGTGGTGGCGCGCCGCTTGAACCGCAATTCATCACGCCGGTCCGTACGAATAATGCGGCCGGGAACCGCCTGTTGATCGTCGGCGACAACTCGATCTACGAGTCCCTCGATGGTGGCAGCACGATCACCGAGGTTGGCCCCGGTTTTGGACCGAATGTCGCCCCACCCCCTGGCTTTGTCCAAAACGCGGTTGACTACGGGACTGCCGGTAACGTGAATGCGGCTTATGTCGGGAGACTTGATAAGATCGCCGTGCGCACGACCGCCGGCGCCACGTTCTCCGTCGTCGATCCCAGTAACGGCTCCACTGACTTCATCGAAGACGTGGTGATGGACCCCGCGAATTTCAACACGGCCTTCGCGATTGACAGCAATCAACTCTTCCGGACAACCGATGCCGGATCGGCCTGGACGGACGTGACAGGCAATCTGATGTCGCTCGCCGGCGGCTTTCTGCAGTCGATGACCTTCGTCCCCGGTGTTTCTGACATGCTCGTTGTCGGCGGGGCACTCGGCGTGTTCGCTGCACAAACGTCGAGTCTCTCAACATGGGTGGAAGTCGGAAATAACCTTCCCAACGCCATCGTTTTCGACTTGGACTATGACGCGGCCGATGACGTCCTCCTGGCCGGCACGCTGGGGCGTGGAGCATGGCTCATGCACGAAGCGAGCACCGCGATCGGAAATCTCTTTAGTGCACCACAAGTCATCAACCAGGCCATCGAAGTCAACGGCGTCCAGGGCGTCAAGACCGGTCTCGATCGTCTGACGTTCGCCTTCAACCAGGCCGTCACTGTCTCGTCGGCGACGTCACTGAAGTTGTTCAACCACACGACGGGGCAAAGCATCAGCCTTGCCAGCGCTTCGCTAAGTAGTAACGGCACATCTTCGGTCACTTGGGACATGTCGTCCGTCACATTGCCCAACGGACGCTACACGGCCGAACTGCCGGCCACGACAACCACTAGTGCCTTCGGACTCCCACTGGCTCAGACACACACATTTGAGTTTCACAAACTCGCGGGCGATGTGGACGGCGACGGGTTCGTTAACTTTAATGACTTCTTTGAGGTCGACGTCCACTTCAACACATTTGGCAGCACGTTCCTGCCGGGGGATGCGGACGGAGACGGGTTCGTTAACTTCAACGACTTCTTCGCGGTCGACGCAAACTTCAACACGACGGTGCTGCCGACGACGCTGGACTTCGGCGACGCGCCCGACTCGGCGACGTTCCCCACCACGCTGGCCAATGACGGCGCGCGGCACGTCATCACCGGCAACGCCCTGTTCCTCGGCACGGCCCGCGATGGCGAGGCGGACGGACAGTCGTCCCTCGACGCGACCGGCGACGACACGGGCGGAAGCGACGATGAGGACGGCATCCCCAACATTGGCCTAGACCGCGGCACCAATGTTCCCGTCACGGTGACGGCCAGTGTACCGGCCACGGCCGTGCTCAACGGCTGGGTCGACTTCAACCAGGACGGCGACTGGGACGATGCCGGCGAGCAGGTCTTCATCAATCAGGCCGTTTCCAATGGCCCCAACAGCCTGAGCATCCCCGTGCCGGCGGAAGCCCTGCTGGGCCCGACGTTCGCCCGCTTCCGCATCACCGAGACGGCCGGCTACTCGTACTTCGGCCTGGCCCCCGATGGCGAAGTCGAAGACTACCAGCTCACCGTGACCGGCCCGGCCGCCTCCTCCCCGTTGACCAACCCGACCGACCTGCTCGCCTCCGCCGCTGCGCTGCAACCGGTCACACCAGTGCCGATTGTGCCCCCACTGGGGACGCCGTTGACGGGCATCCTGCGGGCGAACATATTCTCGCGGTTGTCGCTGTTCAGCACGGCCCGCGCCTTCCCCGCGCCAACCATCGCATTTCCCGCCGCGTCGGTCGAGCCGGTCGTGATCGAAGACGGTTTCACCACAGGGATGACCGACGTCACGATCGCATCAACCGAGCGCCCGGCCATCTCAACCGCAACGGGCCTCGTGAGCGTGGGGCAGGGCCTGGGGCGCAGCCGTTCGACGATCCAAAGTGGAAACATCGTTCGGCATCGGAGCGGAGCGGCCTTGCCTCGCGGCTGACAACAATCGGTGGATTCCGTTAGCCGCGAGCCAACGGCGAGCGCCGCCAGCCGGTGGTCTTCTCCAGAACGTAACGATGAATCACGCCGGGTGTGAACGGCACGGACGTTGTTTCAAGTCTGTGAACGGAACCGCCTTCGGTATTGTTGCCGGGTTGCACGGAGAGGGGAAGAATCTCCCGGGGCGTGTTTTGATGGCGTCCGGGGCAATGCGGTGGGGGCGAACGCCAACTTCGAGTTGGACGAGCATTGTCACCAGTGCCTGAGCCCAAGAGGACCGGGAGGCGGACGGCGGCGGACGTGGGAAGAATCCGTTGATGCCGCCGCTGGCGCAAACGCCGACAACGCCACATCCCCGCGCTGCATCCTCTCGGTCGCCGCCCCCAAGCAGTTCCACGTTCCGGGGCCTCTTGGCCTCGGTTGGCCGGATGGCAATCACCGGTGTCATCGCAAGTCAGGACTCCTTCTCCAAGACCACTTTCCCCACCCACGGTTACAACAACGTCCGTGACATTCACTGGGAGCGTGTCGCAGAATTAAGCCCGGTTCCGGAGCCACAGCAGTCACTCAGACTTGGGCCATCACTGCCCACTGTTCATACGCCTCCGGCTTGAGAGGGTGGCTGAAGTGGTATCCCTGGCCGATGTCGCACTTCATTTCTCGAAGCATCTCGTACTGGGCCGCGGTCTCGATCCCCTCGGCGACGACCGTAAGATCGCGTCCTTGTCCCAAGTGAATGATCGACCGGACAATGGCCGTCGCGCGGCTGTCCTGGGGGAGATCAGTCACGAAAGACCGGTCAATTTTCAGCGTGTGGATGTTGAAGTCTTTGAGGTCACTGAGAGAGGAATGTCCGGTGCCGAAGTCGTCGATGGCCAGTTGGAGTCCCATCGCCACGAGTTGGTCCATCGTCTGGGTGGCGTGTTCGACATCGCTCATCACGGCGTTTTCCGTGATCTCGAGTTCGAACCATTCGGGCCGCGCACCGGTCTCCTGCAGGATTTCTCCGACGCGCTCGACGAAATTCGGCTGGTGCAATTGATGCGGCGAGATGTTGACGGCAATGTGGACCGGTGAGCAGCCCACGCTGTGCCAGGCAGCCGCCTGCCGGCAGGCCGAGTACAGGACGAGTTCTCCCAGCGGCACGATCAGGCCGGTCTGCTCGGCGATCGGAACAAACTCCGCCGGGGAGATGTTGCGACCGTCCGAAGTTCGCCAACGGGCCAACGCCTCGCAGCCGATGGCGTCGCCGGATTGCAGGTCGATTTTCGGCTGATACTCCAGCGAAATCTCGTTCCCCCGCAGGGCTTGTTGCAACTGGTTTTGAATCGCGTGCCGTTGCTCGACCTCTTGCCGCATCTCCGGGTTAAAGGAACGAATGTGGTTCTTGCCGGAATTCTTGGCTGCATACATGGCCACGTCGGCATTTTGCAGCAACTCATCAGGACACGAAGAGTCCTTCGGGAAATAGGTGATCCCGACGCTGACGCCCACGGAGGCTTGTGCGCCTGAAAGCAGAAAAGGCTTGCGCAGCGTGCGAACCACCGCGTCCATCACCCTCGCCGTTTTCTTGAGGTCTTCGTCGATCCGAGGGATGAGGATCGAAAACTCGTCTCCTCCGAAACGGGCAATGAACACATCCTCGCTCAGCCGGTCTCGCAGCCGCCGGGCGGCGATCTTCAGGAGTGCGTCGCCGGCGGCGTGGCCAAGTGAGTCGTTGATGTGCTTAAAGTCGTCCATGTCGAGAAAGCAGACGGCAAATGACGACCGGTCCCGCCGCGCATCCTCGGCCAGCGACGCGATCCGCTTGCGAAAGAAACGGCGGTTCGGCAACCCCGTCAATTGGTCGTGCATCGCCTGTCGTTTCAGCCGTCGTTGTGTGCGGTCGATGTCCGTCAAGTCGGAAAACAGGACAATAATGCTCGGCCGCTGCCCTTCCCGGTGGATCGGGCTGAGCGAAACCCGATAGATGCGTTCCTCTCCGGGACGTCGGGCCACGGCGACCTTTCCGGCCCACGCCTGCCCGTCCGTGATGTTGCTGATGACATCGCGGAATTCAGGAGATCTCCAGTCAAGGATGGCCGCCAGCGGATGGCCGACGACCTCGTCCTCTCTAAGGCCGACAATCCCGAGGAAGACGGGGTTGGCCTCCTGCACGACCGCTTCGGTGTTGAGAATGGCAACTCCTTCCTGAGAGTTGTTGAAGATGCCCGCCAGCAGCCGGAGGCGTTCCTCGCTCTGACGTTCGGCGACGCGTCGGGCCTCGCTGAGTTGGCTCCGAGTCCGCTCCAACTCGTCGATCATCTCTGCCGAACGCACCAGGGCATCGGCCTGGGCGTGGGCCAAGGCGTCCGACCGGGCGACCACTTCCTCGTGCGTGTCCTGAATGTCACGGAACGATGCACACAGGGCGTTGATGTGCTTGTCCCAGCGGCCCCGATCGTCGGAGGCCCCGAATTGGACCAGCTGCGCGAGCGCGTCCAGGCTCTTGTTCACCCGCGAAAACGGACATTGGGGGTCCGCCGGCCCGGCAAGGCCGCTCTCGCGCGCAGCGGCGACGGAGTCAGTCTCCGGCGACATGGCCAGGGGAGGGGCGGGCATGGGTGAGGACTTGCCGTCAGAGGGTCGGAACCAACGTCAGATGCACAGTGTCGTGTTGGCGGAACTGCTCATCGAAACAAACCGCGCCACTCCACAAATCCCCAGCCCGGCATCGTCGATGAGTTCTTCGCGCTGAATGCCCGTCAACTGCATGGAGGTGTCGCACACGAGAATCTTGACTCCCCGATCGGCGGAGGTCCCAATCAGGCCATCGAGACCGATGATGTTTTTCCGGCGCATCTCTCGCGGCATGAGCTGTCGGCCGACGCCCAGCAGGTCCGTCTGGGATAGTTTTGTCTGGCCCGGTCCGCAGGGCGACATCCAGCCGAGGCCCGTTCGACGAGACTCTTGCCACCGGCAGACGACCCCTTTTTTCTCAAGACGGGAGTGGCCCAGAAGGCCAAAAACATCGACACTTCAAGGCCGCACGCCGCCGCACCGGCCGCCATCGTGAAGGCGGCCAGCAGCCGGTCCCGTTCGCCGCTGAACACCAACTGGTTCAACACGTTCGAATCGGGAGCGTGATCCCATTTGTCTTCAAGAGCGGCCAGCCGCTCTTCCAGAGCCCCGAGTCCTGAGCCGGGGCGATCGATAACCGCAGTGAGCATTCGCGCAGGCTTCTTGTCAGGCAACAGAGAAAGGGGCATTCACCTCGTCGCTATGCCAACATAGGTCCGCTTTTCGCCGAGTCAAACCGCCACGGGAACAAGCCACCCGCGCAAACCGGACAAGGCGGCCACCAGACATCGGGCCCTGTCATGATACGGCCAGCCGTCAGAATCCGACCAATCGCGAGGAGCGTTGCGTCCGCTGGTTGACAGCGGGAGTTGGCGAGTCGATGGTTGTCTCGCGTCCCCCACGGTTTGCCGTTAGCCGCGAGCCAACGGCGACCGGCGTTTCGGATGGCTGAAGTGCGACCGCATTCCGCAGTCCCACTTCCAAATTCACAACGGTCCTCGCCACACGGCTTGCGGCCATCTACAATCGTCGGAGAGGTTTCACGACAACCGGTATTGTTCACATCCGGCATCGAAGGCAACCGTGGGCCGTGAGTGTCCTGAGACAAGAATTCGCCAAACCGGGTGCGACGCACTCTTCCGAGTGAGAAACGGATGATGTTTCTGCTCTTCTACCTCGCCGGCGGTGTCCTGGGCTTCCTCGGCTTGATGGGCGTGGCGTTGGGTCTCTTTTTCCTGTGCGGGTCGGTCGGCATGGACGGGCTCTTCTCCGCAGGCGAGCCGCGCGGTGAACTGACCTGCTGGCACTGCGGTGAACAAACCCGGGCGGGCGTCAAACGATGCACCCACTGCGGAGGAGAACTGCAATGATGTTCATGCCCGGGCCGTTCGAACTGTTGATGCTGCTGCTTGTCGTGGGTGTGCCGCTGCTCCTGGTTGGACGGCTTCTCTTCGGCAGCCTGACCGGTTCGTCCGCGGAACGAAAATCAGACCGGGGCAGCTTCTCGCTCGGTCATGCGACACTGACCTGCCCGCATTGCCAACAGCAGACCACCGCCAGTAAGTCCCAATGCGAAAACTGCGGCGAAGACCTGTGAAGCGTTTATTCGGCAACCGACCGGGCCACGACCTTCGAAATGACGAACGTCGAAATCGGAATGACGAAGGAAATCCGAAGCACGAAAGCCACGGCATGCGCGTTGTCTCGGTCGAGCTCGCGCAACGGCCTTGACCCACCCTGTTCATTGAGATGTTGAGATTCCTTCGTCATTCAAACTTCGTCATTCGAGTTCCCTGCAATGCCTTCCCTTACCGTTGAAAACTACCTGAAGGCGATCCTGCAGACCAGCATCGGGTCGCAGACCGAGTGGGTTTCCACCGGACGGCTCGCAACTGCACTGAACGTCTCGCCCGGAACGGTGACGAGCATGCTGAAAACGCTCGCCGCGTCGCAACTGGCGGAGTACCGTCCCTATCAAGGCGTGAAGCTGACGGATTCGGGCCGCGCGCTGGGCATGCGCATCCTCCGGAGGCATCGGCTCATCGAACTGTTCCTTGTCGAAACGCTCGGCCTCTCCTGGGACGAAGTCCACGAGGAAGCCGAACACATGGAGCACGCCGTCAGCGACAGTCTCGTCGACCGCATCGACGCCTATCTCGGCCATCCCCAGGCGGACCCGCACGGAGACCCGATCCCCACCGCCGACGGCACCATGCGCGGCTGCGATGCGTCGGCCGTTTCGCTCGCCGCCTGTCCCCGCGGATCACGATTCACGGTCGTCCGCGTCCTGACCCAGGATGCCAGTTTCTTACGGTACCTGACCGAACAGGGTCTCTCCCTGGGCACTGTCGGAGAAGTCAGCACCAACGACGCCGACGCCGGCATCGTGACCGTGAAGTTTGACGGAAAATCGCTGCCGCTCGGGCATACGACCGCCGAGAGCATTCTCGTCGAAACAATGCAGGACTGAAGCCCTCGTTCCCAAACTGGAGTTTGCGAACGATGAAACCCCAGACCTCCTCCGCGTTTGACTCAACGTATTCACCAATCTCGATGATCGCCGTCCACCGAGGATCTTTCTCGCCGTCGGGCGCAGCTGTGCCGGGCAGCAGCGAGTTTGCCTTACGGATTGCTGATGTGACCGACATCAGGTTCGCTCGCGTTCCCCAATCGGATGATCACAGGATGTCCAACTGCGGCATCGTTGGTTGGTCGACAACCTGCCGCGCGACTTCGATCGCCGTGCGTTGGCAAACGTGCAACAGCGGATCGCGAGCGGCGCAGCCTTCGTCGAACAGGGCGGCGATCTGACCGGCGTCTCCCTTTTCACGAATGTCCGCAATGGCGGGAACCTCGCCCAAAAAAGGAACTCCCATTTCTTCCGCCTTGGCACGTGTGCCGCCGCGGCCGAAAATGTCGCCGCTCATGTTTTCGACCATGCCGAGCACGGGAATCTTCACCTGCCCGAACATGCCGATTGCTTTGACCGCGTCGAGCAGGGCCACTTGTTGAGGTGTGCACACGACGACTGCCCCGGCGATGCCGACGGCCTGCGAGAGCGTGAGTGCGACGTCTCCCGTGCCCGGCGGCATGTCGACGATCAGGTAGTCCAGCTCGCCCCAGTCGGTTTGGGCGAGAAACTGCATGAGCGCTTTGTGCAGCATGGGCCCCCGCCAGATGACCGCCTGTTCGGCCGGGACCATGAAGCCGATCGACATGACCTTCACTCCGCCGGCATCTTTTGGCAACATCCGTTCGACAGTCCGCCCGTCGGGGGTCGCCACCTCCTTAATTGCCGGATTACCGCTGACGCCAACCAGGTGCGGTATGCTTGGTCCGTAGACGTCGGCATCCATCAGACCGACCGACGCACCGAAGTGCTTCAGCCCATAGGCCAGCGACGCGGCGATTGTGCTTTTGCCCACGCCCCCCTTGCCGCTGCCGACGGCGATGATGTTTTTCACCCGGAGTCCAATGTCGCCACCGGACTGTTTGCCGCGCGTGGTCTGAACGAAACTCACGGTAATCTTGTTGATCTCCGCCGAGGTCTTCCGCGCTGCGGCCTCCGCGGCTTCCGCCAGACGTTGTTGGCCCGGGTACGCCAGCGTCGGCAGTTCGATGGTAATTCCCACGTCGCTGCCGGTCAGTTCGACCTGATGCAACATCCCCAATTCCTGCAAGGGGCGGCCCAGTTCCGGGTCGGTCACTGCACCAACACCGGCCTCCACGGCCTCACGACTGATTGACTCCGACATTTGCTCTTCTTTCTGGTGAGTTCAACGACACGGTTTCGTGTATGACATCGCTCGTGAGGCGAGGGGACGGCTTGGGTTAACAACCCCACACTTTTCTACAAACGGCTGCCATCCGACTCCCGCCGGTGAATTCATCCACGAAGGCGGTCGCTCCCAACTCGCGAATGGGCCACTCCCATTCGGCATGGTCGGCTGCCGCCACGACGATGACCGACACCGTGCCACCCCGGTCGCCGAGCCGCGACAGCCAGTGCAGCGACCCGCTAACGTCCGCGGCCAGATCAAGGACAACGCCGTCAAACGGCCCGGTGCTCACTCGGATCTCAAGGTCGCCGATTGACCGGCAGGCCGCGACCTCGACGCTCTCCCGAAGAAAACGCCGCTGCAATTCCGGCTGCCAATAGGGCTCCGCCTCAAAGATGATTAACCGCCGCATGCTCTTCACGTCGCGATTCTAGGCGTCCGCCGACCGCGTGACAACGACCGGCGTCACGACCGATGCGAGAGGGGGGATCCGCTCAATGGCCGGGGTGGCTGGGGCGATCTGAAATCGATGATTGAGAAGCCGCACGAGAGTCTGGGACGGTGGATGGTGAACGAATCGCGTCACGGCCCCAGGGTTCGGCCCAAGGAAACATTATCGTCGCCACGATAGCGTCGTCTCCAAAATAGCGCCCCAGCCACCCGGAGATGAGCGTGCACCTCCATTGAGCCGATGCACTCGACGCTATGTCTCGGCGAAGAGTGCGTCGACGAACTCGTCCGGCGAGAACAGTTCGAGGTCGTCCAATTGCTCGCCCACGCCGACGTACTTGACTGGGATCCCCATTTGTTGGCGAATGGCGACGACCACGCCCCCTTTGGCCGTGCCGTCCAGTTTGGCAAGCACGATTCCCGTGCAACCGGCTGCGTCCGAAAACTTACTCGCCTGCGAGAGACCGTTTTGTCCGGTCGTCGCGTCGAGGACGAGCAGGGTTTCGTGCGGGGCCCCTTCAAGCCGGTTGCCGATCACGCGGTGGATTTTCCCCAGTTCCTGCATCAGGTTTTGATGCGTTTGCAATCGCCCTGCGGTGTCGATGATAGCGACATCCGCTCCGGCCTCCAATGCCCGGTCGACTCCCTGATAGGCGACACTAGCGGGGTCAGCCTCATGTTCGCCGGTGACGATCTCGCAGCCGAGCCGACCGGCCCACAGCGTGAGTTGTTCGACAGCTGCCGCTCGGAACGTATCGCCCGCCGCGAGCAGAACCGTCTTGCCGGACTTCTGCAAAAAGCTCGCCAGCTTGGCGATCGACGTCGTTTTTCCCGCTCCGTTGACGCCGCACACCAGGATGACCGACAGCCCTTCATCGGCCATCTGCAACGGTGAGAGCGGATCGGTGATGTCCCACCGGCAGTCTCCCTCGCCGCGCAGGATCTCCTTGAGCTTGTTCTTGACGATGTCCCAAATCTCGTCCGGCTGCACCGTCCGCCCGCCGAACTTTTCCTTCAGTTCGTCAACGATTTCCCCCGCCGCGGCGACGCCCATGTCGGTCGTAATGAGTCCACGATGGAACTTCTCCAGGTTCTGCTCATCAAGGATCTCCCCCGCCTTGAGCAGATCCCGAACGTCCGTCCGCAGGACATCCTTGGTTTTGGTGAGCGCGCTTTTGAGTTTGTCGAAGAGACCCATTTGAGTTGATCAGTTGGTTCGTTGATGAGTTGATTAGCAATAAAGCCCACGGGCTGCGCCCCGTGCGACGCGCTGTGTGACCGTCGAAGTCGCACGACGTTGTCACTCGCTTGTCATTTGATTCCCTGAAACCGCGCATACGCCGCGCGCCAGACATCGCCGTCAGTCGGCTCGAATGTCTCCAGTTCGCTTGATGCCCGCACAACCTGACGGATGTCCGCCAGGGTCCCGATGTCACCCGCCGCGCGGGCTTGGATGAGCACATTGCCCAGCGCAGTGGCTTCGGTCGGACCGGCGATGACGGAACGTCCGCAAGCATTGGCGGTGAACTGATTGAGCAGCCTGTTGTTCGCCCCGCCGCCGACAACATGAATCGTCTCGATCGGCTCTCCGGTGAGAGTTTCGATTCCCTCCAGCACCCGCCGGTACTTGAGCGCCAGACTTTCCAGCGCACAGCGCAACAACCGCCCGTCCGTCTCCGGGACCGGCTGACCGGTCGCTCGACAACGCTCCTGGAGGGCCGATGGCATGTCGTCGGGATTGAGAAAAGATTCGTCATCCGGATCGATGAGCGAACGAAACGGCTCCGCTTCCGCCGCAGCCGCCGTCAGTCCGGAGTAATCGTACGTTCGCCCCTGCCGCTCAAACGAACGCCGGCACTCCTGCACGAGCCAGAGCCCCATCACGTTCTTGAGCAGCCGGTACGTGCCGTCGATGCCTCCTTCGTTCGTGACGTTTTGTGCCAGTGCCTCCGACGTGAGAATTGCGTCCTGAACTTCGACACCAATGAGTGACCATGTTCCGGACGAAATGTAAGCCCAATCGGCCCGTCCGGTACGTGCGGTACGTGCGGTCGGCACGGCAGCGACGGCGGACCCGGTGTCGTGAGTCGCCGGAGCGACAACGTCGATCCGCGCGAGCCCCGTCTTCGACGCCACCTCGGGCCTCAACGCCCCCAGCTTGGTCCCGGGTTGCACGATCTCCGGAAAAATGTGCGGCGGCAGGTCGAACTTCCGTAGCAGGTCGGTCGCCCAGGTCCGGTCGGTGGCGTGCAGCAACTGGGTCGTGGTCGCATTGGTGAACTCGACCACACGGCTGCCGCACAGCAGCCAGTGAAAGAAGTCGGGCATCATCAGAAACCGGTCCGCCAGGGCGAGCAAATGCGGATCGGCGAGCTGCGCAGCGACCAACTGAAACAGCGTGTTGAAGGGCATGAACTGCAGGCCAGTCTGGGCGAAGATCTCCTCCCGCGAAACCCGATCGAACGCCTGCTCCATCACCCCCTGCGTGCGGGCATCGCGATAGTGGTGCGGCTGTCCGACGATCTCGTCGGTCGCCGACAGCAGCACGTAATCGACCCCCCAGGTATCAACGCCGACCGAGATGATCTGATCCCCGAAGCGGTCGGCGGCTTTTGCCAAGCCGTCCTGAATCTCGCTCCACAACCGCAACACATCCCACCGCAGCGTGCCGGCCACTTCAACCGGTCCGTTCGGAAAGCGGTGCAACTCCTCCAATTCGACGCGCCCGTCCGCCAGACGCCCCGCAATCACGCGCCCGCTTTCCGCCCCCAGGTCAACAGCCAGATAGATTCGCTCGGTCATCGGTGATGGATCGGTTTCGTCTTCCTGAAGCAACAACGCTCAAGCTCCCGCCTGACGCGATTGGGACATTCACACTTCTTCGTCGTCAGGCGGGAGCCTGACCGACCAAAACTCTCAGCTGACTGGAAAACTGCCCGCGGCCAAACCGGCCCACGCCCCGTCAGGCCGAGAGACTTTGCTCACGCAACCAATTGACGAACGCCCGAACGACGGACGATTCGGACTCTGTTTCCGATGCCGCGAGAAACGGTTGCAGCTCTGGCACGGTGAGAAACGGGAACGCGCGGCTCTGTTGCGTGATTGCATAAAAGCCGTCTTCCGTCAAAATCAGCGCCGTCAGTGCCTGGCCATCGTATCGCCAAATCTCAGGCACGCCCAGCTTGGCGTAGATTGGTTGCCGAGCGACGGACTTGGACGCGAGATCAATCTTGGACGCGAGATCAATCTCGATTGCCAAATCCGGAGGCGGATGCACTTTCGCGTCCCAGCGGTTGATGCCGATCACATCATCAACGTGGGCGATCCAGTAGCATTCGTCCGGTTCGAGCCCGCGTTCGACGGCTTCGCTGCGAAATGTCATCGTCCCGCCCCCTTGCATGTCGATCTCCAACTCCATGCTGATGGATTCGACCAGACGGTTGAGGATCCTCTTCAGTCGTTCGTGTTGCGGAGAGAGCGTCATCAGTTCGAGGTTTGCCCCGTCGAAAGCCGTGCGGATGCCGGGGCGGTCCGGCAGGGCGTCGGTGATCGTCACGTACTGTCGCCAAGTGAGGCCGGTGAGGACGATTCGCTGATCGAACACCGGTGCCACGAGCGAACCAGGCGGCGACGCCGGCGGTGGCGGCTGGGGAGAGATCGCTGTGGACATTGTGGGCTCCTGTAACGCGAGTATCACCATTCTACGGCGGGAACACAGAGGCTGCCATGCGAAGTCGGCTTCGAAGCACGCTGATCGCCGGCCCGTCATCGGTCGAGTCGGCCTCAACAAACAGCCACCGCCCGGCCCGTCTTGATGCTTTCGGCTTCGGCGTGACAGAGGCGGAGGGCGTCGCGGGCCAGTTGGCCGGAGAGGACGGCGGGGGCTTCGCCGGCGATGATCCCGTCGACGGCCGCTTGCAGTTCATCGGTGAATGCCGCGCACCATTCGCCGCTGCCGCCGGGGTCGGGCGTGGTGATCTCGTCGTCATCGGTGATCAATGTCAGCGGACGGTTGACGACCCATTCATCGCCGTACGTTCCGGCGTCGAACTGGAGCGTCGCCCGTTCCAGGAAAATCTCGAAACTGCTGGCGAACTTCAGTCCGCTGGCCGCGAGGCCGCCACTGATGCAGCTGACCGTCAAGTCCGGATCGTCGTAGAGGTACTGCGTGGAGACGTGATTGACGAGCCCCTCTTTGAGCAGTCCCCGGGAGAAGACCTCGCGGGGGACGCCGCAGAGCAGGCCGATGTAATGGTTGTCGTGAATGTGCAAGTCGATGCCCCAGCCACCCAGCTTGCGAAAATCGCTCATGTCTGCGGACCATTGGGGAGGTGTGAGGACACGTCGGAATGAGGCCGCCAGGAGGCGTCCGTACTTCCCCCCTTCGACACATTCCCGCACCCAGCGAAACTCCGGGAAGAAGGGCAGCACCTGGGCCACCATCAACAGCCGCCCCGCCCTGTCGGCGGCTGCGACCATGCGGTCGGCAGCGTCCAGTTCAATCGAGATTGGCTTCTCCACAAGCACGTGCTTGCCGGCGGCGAGCGCTTCAGTCACGACCGTTTCGTGCCGGTCCGTCGGCAGACAAATATCCACCAGATCGACGGATGCGTCGGCCAGCAGTTCGTGATAGTCGGGATACGTGGCGACGCCGGAGAGGTCGGTCTCCGCGCTGCCGCGCGGGCCAAAGTTGCCCTGGATGCTGCTCCAGTCGCCGGCGCGCTTCTGCTCATTGCGCGTGGAGAGGGCGACCACCTTGCCGCCGTTGAGCTTGCGGGCTCCCTCGAAGTGGGTCATCCCCATGAACCCGACGCCAATCAAGCCGATACCAACCATGCTCGTCCTCTCCCCAATCGCGTGTTAGCCACAACAGATAAAACCGGCCTCAGGATGCCGCCCGCGCGGCCTGAGGTCAAGGATCGGCGGGACCATCAGGGCAAACGCTTTTTTCACGATGGAGGGATTGCCGGTGATTCGCGGTCGGCGTTGCCTCCGGGCTAACCGGAATCACGGGTTGGAGTTAGCCCGGAGCCAACGGCGACGGACAACGTCCGTGAGACACCCCACTTCAACAAAACAATTGCCCTGCGGACGATCGATGATACGCATCATCTTGCAGGGCGCACCCTCAAACTGCACACAGAGTAAGCACCACGATAGCCGCGGTGCCCTCGCTGCGCGCACCGCGGCTGCCTGCCCACCGGGCACTCCGGCTTTTTGTGGCGGCCTGAATCGAGCGAGGCACCATGAAATCCACGCCGTTGCGGTAGACCAGGGGCGGCAGTGCCTGTTATCCTTCTGATGGCGTCCTCAGGGTGATAACACATTCGAGTGGTCAGCAAGGGAGAGCAAGCGATGTTGGTACTTTCAAGGAAGCCGGGGGAACGCATCCTGATCGGAGATGAGATTGCCATCACGATCGTCCGCATCGGCCCCAATGCAGTCCGAGTGGGGATTGACGCGCCGCGCGATATGAACATCGTGCGGGAAGAGTTGTGCCGCCCCAGCGCGACGACCGGTCCCACGGCCATCGAAGCAGCGCCTCGTTCGGCATAGCCATGCGTTGAGGAGCCTCACTGACGTGCCGATGCCGCGACGGCAGTGCGAACATCCGTCCGCCGTCCAACGCCGGAGCGTTCGATGCAGCGGTCGCACATGTTTCCAGCGGGATCATTGGCACGGGGGAAAGCCTGTCACGTCGAGAACGCATCCGTTCGATGGTCGTGCTCACTCATTTTTGAGTGGCTGGGGCGACGAAAACGTGTCCACAGACCGAAGACTGGGGCCGTGACGCGGTTCGTTCATTGTCCGCAGCCCCAGGATTCCGAGCGGGCCATCAATCATTGGTGTTCGATTGCCCCAGCCACCCCCGCCATGGCGCGAATGCACCTGTCACGATACGGGACGCGAAACGCCACGACGCAGGAACGGCATGCCGCGATGCCCGTGCAACATCCGGACATGCCCGGATGTTGAATTGATCCACGCGATGTCATGACACCAAAACCTTCGTCCCCAGTTTGCTTGCGTGTCACCTACGAAGGGCGTGTTCAGGGAGTCGGCTTTCGCTGGACGGTTTCGCGCATTGCCCGCCGGTTTGAAGTGGCCGGAAGCGTCCGTAATCTCGCTAATGGGAAAGTCGAGCTGATCGCCCAGGGAGACCTCCCCGTCGTCAGTGACTTCCTCGCGGAGGTTGCCTCAGCCATGCGAGTCAACATCGAAGGCTCCAAGACTGTGGAAATCGACATTCAGGAGGACCTTGCGGGTTTTCAGGTCCGGCATTGATCTCATCTCGAATGAAGGGGGAAGTTTCGGTTCCGTTCGGTCCGGGAACTGACTACAGTGAATTCTGGAATGTTTCCACCACCGTCCCTGTTTTTTTCGTACGGACAGTGGCCCGTCATTCATCGGGCGGCCGGGCTTTTTATCTGCCACGGTACTTGCGACTCGGAAAACTGGAGGAGAAGCCGTTGATGTCCCCACTGACCCTATTGTCCGCCGCTCCGGCAGCGGCATCGGTCCCGACCACTCCGTACGGGATGATTGCCGTTGGCGCAGTGGTCGCGGCTGTGCTCTTCGTGTTGGCCAACTATTTCACGCGCTCCGGGACCATCGCCCGGGCGACGGTGAAGGAAGCGCTGCGGCAGCCGATCTTCAGCCTGATGGGCGGACTGGCCGTGCTCATTCTCATCGCCAACTACTACGTTCCCTTCTTCACGATGGGGAGCGACACGCGGGTGTTCATCGATTGCGGTCTGCAGACCGTTTTGATTTGCTCGCTGCTATTGAGTATTTGGACGGCGAGCATCAGCGTGGCGGATGAAATTGAAGGCAAGACGGCGATGACGCTGCTGTCGAAGCCGATCAACCGCCGGCAATTCATCGTCGGCAAGTACACGGGCATTCTGCAGGCGGC
Organism: Planctomycetaceae bacterium; assembly: GCA_029259845.1. Classification (GTDB taxonomy): domain Bacteria; phylum Planctomycetota; class Planctomycetia; order Planctomycetales; family Planctomycetaceae; genus JAHBXU01. The sequence continues at coordinate 26,488 of JAJDEI010000233.1, forward strand.
CCTGATGATGATCGTCATGCTGGGAGCCGTGCTGTTTATCGCGACTTATCTGAAATTTGGCTACGACCAGCAGGAGTCCGGGCAGGAGCGGGCAGCGCTGCTGAATCTGTCCGGAGGGTTTCCGTGGGTCGTCCGCAGCCGGTGGTACGCCGCTATGTCGATCCTGCCCGGCTTGACACTCATCGCATTTGAAGTCGCCGTGCTGACGGCCGTCAGTGTGGCGATCTCGACCCGCGTGTCGATGCTCGTCAACATGGTCAGCTGCTTCGCGATTTTCGTGATCGGGCATCTCACACCAGTGCTGGTGCAGACCAGTTTTCAAGGGGATGCGCTCGTGTTTGTGCGATTCGTCGCCCAGGCACTGGCGACGGTGCTGCCGACATTGGACATGTTTAACATGTCGACGGCCATTTCGACCGGGGCACCGATTCCGGCCGACTATCTGGGGTTCTCGCTGTTGTACTGCCTGGCGTACAGCACAGCGGCGGTGCTGCTGGCGTTCATCCTGTTTGAAGATCGCGACCTCGCGTGAGCCACACCTCTCCCAGCGCGTTTCAGCGTGTTGTTCCCCGCCGCATCTGGTGGCAGGGGCCGGGAAAGTGGGTGATGTTCTGGTCGGCGGCGGCGGCGATTTCGCTGTGCGTGCTGCTGGTCGTCATTGCCCTGCTGGCCGATCTGCTGGCGACTCGCGGAGAAGTGACCGTTTCGGAAGCTCAGGTTTCCGTCCTTCGCGACCGCTTGGGGGATGTGCCTGTCCCGGACCTCCCCGCAGGCGAAGGGCATGCCCCGAGCGTCCGGCTGACCGGCAACGGCCTGCTGCCGGCCCTGGCCTGGAGCGAGGGACACCAACCGTGGACGAGCCTGCTGGCTACGCTGTACCGTTCGGCTCCCGGATTTCGCAATAACGCATCCACGCTGTCGTATCTGGTGATGCTCGGAGCACTGACGGGTGTCGTCTTCACCGTCGCGCTGTCCCGTGCCCGGGCAAGAAGCCTGCAAGCGGGCATGCAGGTTGCTGCGCGGCAGCGAACCCACCTCCACCGGCAGGCGCTGCGGCTGGGGCCGGGGGACTTGAGCGGTGAGTCGCGGCGCACCGCACACGCCCTGTTCACGACCGAGGTCGACCGTATCCGCCAGGGACTCACGGCCTGGATGCAGTCTGTCCCGCGCGATCCTCTCATTTTCCTTTTGCTTGTCCTGATCGCCATCAGCATCGATTGGCGTCTGACGCTGCAGTGTCTCGTCCCCTTGGGGGCCTGCTGGTGGTTCGTGCATCGTGAGCGGTTCTGGGGTCGGAAACAGCGAGAACTGGCCCAGGCGCGTGCGGAGACGGAGTTGCGGCTCCTGGCCGAAGGGCTCAACAAGGCACGCATCGTTCGTGGTTACAGCATGGAGGAGTACGAGCAACATCAATTCGAGAAATACCTCGATCGCTTCACCCGTGGGGTCGCCACCGGCCTCCGGCAGGAGCGATTGGCGATCTGGGCGTCCCGTGTCTTGATCGTCGCCTGCATCACGCTCGTGCTGTACATGGTGGCTGCCAAAATGCTCGCCACGGCCAATCCGCTTTCGGTGTTCGGCGCGGTGCTGCTGCTGTTAGCCTTCGGCAGTCTGTTCGTCGTCGTGGAGTTCCTGTTGCAGCTCGGCGAGATTCGCGCCCGGATCGCCGGAAGTGCCGATAAGGTGGTCCGCTATCTCGGTCGCATCCCGGAAGTCGGGCAAGCAGTCGGGGCGAAGTTCCTGGAACCGGTCTCCAAGTCGGTCATCTTCGAATCCGTCAATTACCGCGTGAACGGTGTGGCCGTGCTGGAAGACTTCGACCTCCGGCTGCCCGCCGGATCGACGACGGCCATCGTTTCCATCGACCCGCTGCAGGCGCAGACGATCGCCTACATGCTTCCCCGATTCATCGAGCCGCAGGCGGGGCGGGTGTTGTTCGACAGCGAGGACATCAACTGGGGCACGCTGGAGTCCCTCCGGGCGGAGACGATCTACGTCGGGGGGGCGGACCCGTTTTTCACGGGGACCGTTCTGGAAAACATCACCTGCGGGCATCAGAGTTATGGTCTGCCGGAGGCCACTGACGCGGCCAAGAGTGTCCATGCCCATCAGTTCGTCACGCGGCTGCCCCAAGGTTACGAAACCCTGCTGGGCGAGCACGGGGAACAGCTCGATGTGGGCCAGGCGTTTCTGTTGGGGTTGGCCCGCGCCGCCCTCCGCAAACCGGCCGTCTTAATCATCGTAGAGCCGCTCGCCAAGCTGGACGATGACACCAAGTCCCTGCTCGACGACGCCTATCAAAAGCTGCTCAAAGATCGCACGGTACTGTTCCTGCCGTCCCGGCTGTCAACGGTTCGTCGCTGTGGCCAGGTCGTGCTCGTCAACAACGGCAAGGTCGAAGCGACCGGCACTCACACGGAACTCCTGAAGAACTCGGACGTCTACCGTCACTGGGAGTACATGACGTTCAACACGTTCCAACAGCCGCCCGGCGAGAGCGCCGAACGAGCCGCTTCGTGAGCGACTTGTCCCGCTCTCCGGCATCCGGTGTTTCAATCGTGCGATCGCGTGGCGAGCAGGAACAACGTCCCTCGCGAGCCAACCCCCTTTGGTGAATCGACACACCGGCGATCTTGCCTCCCCGGCTGTCTTGGTTCTCATGGGTTCTCAAATGGCAAGCGTCGATTCCGAACGAGCCGCGCAACCGGCCGGGTCTCCCCCGTTGGTGGAGCGCGCGTTGAGAGTGGCCGCGAGCTACCATCACCCGCAGTCCCGCAAAGGGGGAACGGTCCCCTACATCACCCATCCGGTTGGTGTGGCGCTACTGCTGCACCGGTTCGGCTTTGGCGACGACGCGTTGGTTGCCGCCGCTCTGTTGCACGACGTTATCGAAGACACGCCCTGCACGCTCGATGATCTCATCTCCCGATTTCCGCCGGAAGTCGTCGAGACGGTCGCCGCCCTGAGTGAACGCAAGCACGGCCCGGACGGCTCGCCGCGTCCCTGGCGGAACCGCAAGCAGGAGCACATCGAACAAATCAGAGCCGCCAGTTGGCGGGCGCGGGCCGTTCTCCTCGCCGACAAACTGCACAATCTCTCCTCGATCCAGTTCGACCTCGATGCCGGCGAAGAGGTGTGGAGCCGCTTTCACGCACCACGGGCGGAGGTTCTTTGGTACCACCGCACGATCATCGCCGCCGCCTGCCAGGACGACCCGCGGCTCTCCCCCCTGGCCGACGCCTGCCGCGCAGTGCTCGACGAACTCGCCCCCCCGGCGAGCGGGGCAAGTTGCCCTCCCGATGAGTGAGCATCATCCCGCGCTCACAACAGACTTTTCGTTCAGTCTCCCGGTCCAACGCGGGGTGATGGGAACTCGTGTCCGCGAAACGGTTTGACGCATCAGCGTGCCAACCCAATCCCAATCAGTGAATGCCGACGTCTCTGGAAGATGCTGTGCCGGGTGCCATGGAACGCCGTTAACCCTTTTGTTTGAGGGGTGGGATGGTTCGGGCGAGTTGGATTCTGGGTTTGTTGGCGCGTTGGATGCGGGGGGGTCCGGCGGGGGGGCGGATTTGTTTTTTCTGGGCGTAGTCGCGGCTGGCTTTGTGGGCTCGGGGGTACGTGTCGACGAGGGCACAGCGGAGCCGGTGGCGCAACGTGTGGCGGGTGTCGGCGGGGTGATAGTAGTCGCGGGCGATTTGGCGAAACGCGCGGAGGCTGCCGGCGGCGCTCAGCCGTGCGAGGGGGATCTCATGACGGATCAGTTCGTCGCTGGCGTACAGCAGCAGCGCCCCGAGGCCGACCAGCGACCATTCCCGTTCGACCCGCGCATTGGCAGACGCGTGACTGCGGAGCTTGCGGCGTGCGAAGGTTTGTTTGAGGTGTCGGCAAAACACTTCCACGCCCTAGCGAGCCCGATCGACGTCGGCCGCTTGTCGATCACTCAGCCGCCGGCCCGGCAGCAGGCGGACGATCAAATGGAGCGGATGCCGTGGTCCTTGAACGACCACATGACGAAACGCGAGCGGCGGCTCACGGCGGGCCGCGGCCTTGTCCGGCCACACGTAAACGGTGTGCATCGATTCCCGGACATCGCCCAACTGCTTCCAGAGCGTGACGTTCGCCCCCACGCGCACCAGCAACCCCCGACCGCTGGCCAGCACCGTGCGGGCGAACTCATAACCCACAAACCCGGCGTCCCCACAGAGCAGTGCCCCGTCCGGCAGCGTCTCCAGCATTTCCAACGCATGCGATCGTTCGCTGCTGTCGGACGGGCCGATCCGCCAGTCCCACGGCAGATGCAACGAGACATGAAACAGCGTCGTCAGCCACAGCTGGGGATGGCCGGCGTGCTTCTGTCGGGAGGGCTAACGCCGTTTGCCGCGAGCCGTCTTCGTCCGCCGCGATCGTGTTCGCGACGGAGCAGACGATTGCTCATGAGACTTCGTGCGCGGCAGGCCGATGCGGCTGCCGTCCATGCCGAACACGACCAGCCCGTGCAGCGTCCAGTGCTGGGTCATCTCCTGCATCCGCTGCCGCAGCGCCTGCTGCAACAACGCGACCAAGGGATTCGTCCAGCGGCACAACAGCTTGAGAAACGCCTGGTAGGAACCGGCCGGCTGCACGCCGTCGTCTCGCAGGTGGGCCACCAGCCGCCGACTGCACGCGAACCGCTCCGTGAGCGTCGCTTCTCCCGACCAGACCCACAACATCGCGGCGGCTGCCAGCCAGCGGGGCGTCCCAGTGGGGCGTCCAGGTGCATTCGGCTCGAAAGGAGACCTCCGCAAAGCGAACGCCTCGGAACAGCCATTGCAACGCTTCGAGCACATCGACAGAATTCCTCCGCACGCCTTGGGCGTGCCGGCCCTGATGCGACATCCCGAATCCTTGGGAAAAGTGGCCGGACATTCTTCGACGGCAATCAAAGAATCTCCCACACCACAATCCGCATCAAGACCTTTTCTTTCGATCCCCTCAAAAGGGTTAACGGCGTTCCATGGCACCCGGCCGTCTCTTCTCAGTTTCTCTGCGTCCATCCGCGTCCTCTGCGGTGACTACAACCCATTCGCCATGCGTTTGATCCCATCCTTCAGACGCTGCACATTGAAGTTGATGAGTAGTCCCAACCGTTTGTCGGCCAGCTTGAGATACGACAGCAACTGAGCTTCATAAATCGGTGCCAACCTTTCAACCGCCTTGATCTCCACGATCACCAGTGACTCGACGAGCAGATCGATCCGATACCCCACGTCGAGCCGCACGTCGCGCCTTCGGCAACCAACCCGCCAACGTCGCCACCACCTCCATCAACTGGGGTGATCTCGACGACCCCAGCCCAGTCGGAGCGTTCTTCGGCAGTATTGGCGATTCCCTGACCGCCACCGGGAACGGCATTCGCGCCGTTGGGGACTTCCTCGCGGCAAGGCTGCATCCAAATGCCGCGCAATCGCAAGACCCCATTGATGCGGCGGGCAACACGCTCGTCGGAAGTCTCATCGAATTTCCCTTTGACGTTGTCGGGGGAGTGGTCGACGTGCCCGGCTTGTTCGTCGGCGTCACCCAAGGCGCGGTTCGTTTTGCTGACGATTTCAGCACCTTCCGCTAGGCGGGCGGCGGCGGCGTGAACGGCACGCTGCTGGGACTCTCGGGGGCCACCGGCGTCGCGGGCTTCGTCGAGGCGTTCGCCGGCATCGATTTTCTCACTGGCGACCCACTCACCGGCGATCAGCGGTTCGATCGCGGCGTGATCGGTGCCGGAGCCATCGGCGGCATCGTTTTGGGTGGTGTCGGCACGAGCGCCGCCCTCTCCAGCCGCGCGGCCATCGCCGCCAGCAACAGCTCCCGATTCGCCCGCGTCCTCAACACGAGCGTCCGGACATTCGGCATCGAAAGCGTCCTCACAGCCGACCTGTTGTACCTTCCAAGGGCGCTTATCAACGACCTCCGCTTCGCCCCACGTCGCGGGGTTGCAGCCAACCCATTTGCGAAGGGCGTTCCGCTTGAACCGGGACAAGCGGGACGGTTCTCTCATCTCGACAATAGGGCAATCGCCGGAGATGGATTGACTCCCCACCATATCCCACAGGCTGCACTTAGGTTCACAAGTCGCGCTGAGGGTGGTGCCATTGTTCTTCCACAAGCAGAACACGCGTTGACACGGACATTTCTGTCAAAAGGTGCAAGAGCTGTGGTTGCAGACAAAGGACTTCCATTTCGGACTGTTTTGCTTGGCCTGCTCCTCATTTTCTGATCCAGTTGGTATGAGAGTCTCAACCGCCCGCGAGGGCCAGGAGACTCAGAATGACGAAGCGAAGAAAGCGGCACAGTCCGGAGCAGATTGTTCGGAAGCTGCGGGATGCGGATGCCATGTTGAATGCGGGCAAAGAGCTGGCAGCCGTGTTGCAGGCTCTGGAAGTCAGCGAGGCGACCTATCACCGTTGGCGG
>JAJDEI010000234.1 GCA_029259845.1 Planctomycetaceae bacterium
GGGTTCCTCGGGGGGAGCGGTCAGTCCGGGATGTGTGGTGGGGACGATTGTCTCGTCCGTCTCTTCGGGCCAGAACGCGTCGATCTCGATCGTCTCGTCGGTTGTGGCGGGCCAGGGCAGCTCGTGACTGCGGCGCTGGTACTCGGCTTGGGAGATGGGCCAGTCGGTGTGAATCGGAAAGGCCCCTTGAAAGGCAGTCAGCCCGTCCGGGCGTCCGATCGTCAGAATGCTTTTGTTCGGATCGCTGCCCACATCGTCGATGTCTTCGCTGGTCAGCCGGGGTCCGACCTGCATGCTCAGCTGCATCACCGGATCGAACCCTTCCGGCCCTACTGATCATCCGATCGGACGCCCCGTCCTCACCATTGCGAGTGAATATCATCGCGAAGCATCCCGATGTTGCACTGGCCGACGGGCCGATCCATTAGTATCCGGCGTTTGAAATGGCCGACAGTGAATGCTTAAACTGGATGGGCATTCTACTGGGGAGAGTGAGCATTAAACTCCATTCGTTAGCAAAGCGGGATGGCGAATGATCGACGATGTTTCCGATCAAAAACGGATTGCCAAAGAGCGAATTGGGCAAATTTTCAAATTCCTGAAAGCGCTCAACGAGCATCGTAACCCGGCGATTCGCCAGGTGCGGGAGCAGCCGTGGTCGATGTGGCTCGATTCCCTTCCCGATCATCCCTCAGTCAAGTTTCCCCAGCGGGTCGCCCGATCCACGAGCGCGGAAGGCGAGGCAATTGCTGCTGAACCCGACTTCATACTACGTGTGCGCCGGCCGAAGCTCACAACGGCACCAGTCCCACCTGATGAGGTATCCGAATGGCTTGAAGCCGGATGGGATGATCCGCACAAAGAAGTTGTGCATCTGGCAAGCCGAAACGAGGAAAATGACGAAGGCGAAGTGATGACGGTTCGGTTCGAGGACGATCCAGCGAGAACAGAAAACTTGGAGCGTTGGCTCAAGAAGCGGGAGGCGTGGCGAGCAGCGGAGTTGCCTTCGCGGGAGGCGATGGCCGTCTTCGACAAGCTGTATGGCTTACATGGGCGATTGGAACGTGAAGCGGAGCGAGTCGATTTGGTAGTCGGAGACGGCGTCCTGAGTTGGCAGCAACCGGGTGGCAGCATTCAGCACCCAATCCTGCTGCAACGAGTGCAGCTCATGTTCGATCCTCACGTGCCTGAGTTCACAATCGTTGACGCGGACTTCGGCAGTGAAGTGTACACGCCGCTGTTTCACTCCGCGGCGGAAGTCGACCCGCAGGTGCTGCGAAGCGTCAGCCAGGAATTTGGCGCAGGCGGTTATCACCCGCTGGACGAAGAAGCTTCCGGATTCCTGGAGAGCTTCGTCAATCGCCTGTCCGCCCAAGGCAGTTTTGTCGGAGACAAACGCCCTGAACCGGCAACGGAGCACCCAACGATTGGCCGCGCCCCGGTATTGTTCCTCCGTTCGCGGACGAAGGGATTCGGAAATGCGATCGAACAAGTCATTGCCGGCACGGCAGATCGCGACGACTATTGCGACGCCCTCCGCAACATTGTGGGTTGCGAGTCGGTTTCTTCGCCAGAGTTGAACATCGAGATCGAGCCACGGCCAAGGGGTGCAGAGCGACCGGCCTGCGACATTCTCTTTGGAAAGCCAGCCAACCCGGAGCAATCGCGGATCGCGCAGGCAATTGACCGACATGGCTCCGTCCTCGTGCAGGGACCTCCCGGCACGGGGAAGAGCCATACGATTGCGAACCTGATCGGGCACTTGCTCGCCCGTGGACAAAGCGTGCTGGTCACCAGCCACACCACCAAGGCCCTGCGTGTTTTGCGAGACCATCTGGTGGAAGAGTTGCGGCCACTTTGCGTAAGCGTGCTCCAAAGTGACCTCGAAAGTCGCGCACAACTTGAGGAGTCGGTACAGGCGATCAGTAGTCGCTTGAGCAATTCCGAGGCCGATGATCTGGAGCGTGAAGCGTCGTGGCTGGAGCAGCAGAGAGCGAAACTTATTGAAGAGCTGGGCCGTTACCAGGAGGAGCTCAAGAACGCCCGAGCGGACGAGTATCGTGACGTCACGTTCGGCGGTCAGGGAATCGCGCCCTCGGATGCCGCTCGCCTCGTTGCGAAAGGAAAAGGAGAGCACGACTGGATTCCTGGTCCCGTGGCGGCGGGCGAACCGTGTCCGCTTTCAGCGATTGAACTTCGTGAACTGTATGCCACGAATGAGTCGACGCGACCGGATGACGATCGACTCGTTGACCGGCCACTTCCCGATGCTGCCGAACTGCCGTCGCCGGAGGACCTCGCTCGCTCGTTCGTCCAATCGGACAAGTTGGCTGAGGACGGGCAATGGGATCGCCGCTATTGGCCAGACTCCGAATTGACGTCGGACCACATTGTCGAACTCGACTCGCTGTTTGCAGATCTGACCTCAGCGGTCGACGAGTTCGCGACATTCGATGATTGCAAACTTGCCGCAGTCGATGCGGGGCGGGGCACTGCACATGACCGTCGTCCGTGGGACCTCCTGCTGGCGAAGATCGACGAGGCCGTCTTGGCACGCAGCGAGGCCAAGACGGACGTCATTATTCACGATCCGCAAGTCTCAGAACCGCCACCATTGGAAACGCAAGCGACTCTCGCATCCGAAATTCATCGGCACCTGGCTGGTGGCGGCCGGTTGGGGCGGATGTCGCTGGCATTCCGAGGAAGGTGGAAGAACGTACTCTCGGTGTGGCAAGTTCAGGGACAATCGCCGGAAACCGCAGAGCAAATCGTCGCCATTCAACGTTGGCTATCAGTCAAGATCGTTCTGCGCGAACTTCAGCCGCTGTGGGACGGCCTCATGGCCCCGCATGGTGCTCCGAAATTCACAGACCTGGGCGACGAACCCGAACGTACCGCTCACACTTTCGCCGCAGCGGTTGGCCGTGCGGTCCCATGGTGGCAAGAAACTTGGCTTCCGCTGGAGCGCCGACTCCACGAATGCGGCTTCGACTGGGACCGCTTCCTGAGTGAACAGCCGCCGGATTTAACTGAGTATGGGGAGATGCAGCACGTAATCAGCGCCGTTCAGGACCGACTGATTGGCGCACTGGAGCAGACAAGGGATTATCTTGAAGCAGGCCGTCTCCAAGAGCAAACAGGCGACGTCCTGACACGACTGCGAAGGTACCCGCGACCGGAAGTCGACGTCGTGTGCAGAGCCATCCAAGACAGGGATGGAGAAGCATACTCTCGTGCCCACAACGAATACCTTGCCGCCGTTGAGCGACAACGGCACGCGGTCCGCCGTAAGGAACTCTTGTCGCGGTTGACGCGACGCGGCCATCAGGGACAAGCCGTTGCAGAAGCGTGGGCGGAGCGTATCCGGAATCGGCGCGGACATCATGGCAAACCGACTCCTCCGGGTGACGTGACCAAGGCTTGGGAATGGCGGCAACTCAATGATGAACTGGACCGGAGGGGCGAGGCCGACCTGGAGGAGATCGGCCGCAAGATCACCGACCTTCAGGATCAACTTAAGCGCGTCACAAACGAGTTGATCGAGCGTAAGGCGTGGAGCGGTCAAATCCGCCGCACAACTCCCGCGAAGCGGCAGGCGTTGATGGGTTGGTTGGGCATCATCAAGAAAATCGGAACGGGTTTCACCAAACGTGCGCCCGCCTTGTGCCGCGAGGCGCAGCAGATGATGGAGCGATGCCGCGACGCTGTTCCCGTATGGATCATGCCGATCTCTCGCCTTGTCGAGAGCTTTGATTTTTCGTCAGCCCAGTTTGATGTAGTCATTATTGATGAGGCCAGCCAAAGCGACGTCATGGCGCTGTTGGCACTGGCGATTTCCCGTAAAGTCATCGTCGTGGGCGACGACAAGCAGGTGAGTCCGGTCGCAATTGGGCAGGATCTTTCTGTGGTTGAGAAACTGATTAAGCTTCACCTGGAGGGGATTCCGAATGCCATTCTCTACGACGGACGCCGGTCGATCTACGACGTGGCACAGGAGGCATTTCCGGGGCGCATTCGCCTGCTGGAGCACTTTCGCTGCGTCCCGGACGTCATCCAGTTCAGCAATCACTTGAGTTACGACGGTGACATCAAACCACTGCGGGGGCAGGCAAGCTCACCGCTGAAAACGCACGTTGTCCCGTATCGAGTTGAAGGTGCGACCCGTGGTAACGGCAAGGTCAATCAACAGGAGGCAGTGCATGCTGCCTCCCTGGTCGTCGCGGCTTGCGAGCATGATGCCTACGCGGGCCAGTCGATCGGCGTCATTTCACTTCTCGGCGACGACCAAGCTATGGAAATCGAGCGACTCCTGCTTCAACATCTTGAGTCAGGCGAGTACGAGAAACGACGCATCATCTGCGGAAACTCGGCCCAGTTTCAGGGAGACGAACGTGACGTAATGTTCCTGTCGATGGTTGATTCGCCCGGCAGCGGCCCGTTGCGTCTTCGCCAGAGCGAGGATTTTCAACGTCGCTACAATGTCGCGGCGAGCCGAGCACGAAATCAGATGTGGGTCGTCCACTCTCTGAACTATCAAGTCGATCTGAAACCGGGCGATCTACGACGTCGGCTCATCGAACATGTGAGCGATCCAAGCGCGATCACGAGAGAATTGGAAACGGCAAGTGCACGAACTGAGTCGCTGTTTGAGAGGCAGGTCTATGAGCGGCTCATTCGTCGAGGCTACAGACCCCAATGTCAATGGTCTGTCGGCTACTACCGCATCGATCTCGCGTTCCCCAACTCCATGGTCGCCATTGAATGTGATGGCGACCGTTATCATCCGATCGAGAAGCTTCCTGAAGACATGGCGAGGCAGGCAATTCTGGAACGACTCGGCTGGCGATTTATCCGGATTCGGGGCACGAGATTCTTCCGCGATCCTGATGCCGCGATCGAGCCGGTCTTCGCGAGGCTCGACGACCTTGGAGTTTGTCTTGAAACTCCTGAGCTAGACATTGACCTGGAAGCGAAAACCGATAAGCCGAGCACCGTGGATGAAATCATCAGACGCGCGGCTGAACTCCGCGCCGAATGGCAGGATCCGGACGTTCTGGACATACCTGAAGCAACTCCGGAAGACGAGCTTGAGCAGAGACCCTCCCCAGTCGGACAAGTATTGCTCTTGCCTGACGAACATTTGCCGAGTTCATCGTTGGAGATTGCATCTGACAACTCGGGGATGTTGGAAGAATCGCAACTGAACTCACCCTCGGATTCATCGGACCGATCGCATCAAGAGCCGATGCGAGAGCACAACCGCGATGATGGTTCCGACGGGGGAATTGTCTGCTCGGGCGGCGATGAAGTCGGACCATCCGAGGAGTTTCAACTCTTCTCCCGCGATTCATCCTCTACCCTGTCTACAAGCCTGGAGGAGCGAATCCTGAAATTGCTGGCTCGTCAGCCGGGTTTGAAGCGAAGTGAGATTGCAAGGGAACTACGGGTTCAACGAAAAGTGGTCGGGTCGCTGCTTTACAGAAGCCTTTCGCACCGTGTGCATCAGGACGCAGAGTACCGCTGGTCGTTACGTGAGACAAACCAGCAGTGCCCGGATCCGGCGCGCCCAACGAAGAGCGGGAGCAGACCCGCGAACGGCTGATCCGGCATCCGGAGGTCTGCCGCCGGATCGGCCCCCATCCGCGATTCGCCCGTTTCGAGCACGCCGACTTCGCCGGCACGGATTACTTCTGGGTGCTCGAACAGTGGGAGCCGGGAACGCCCCTCTCTCAATTTCTCCAACACGGCCCGGTCGAT
>JAJDEI010000235.1 GCA_029259845.1 Planctomycetaceae bacterium
GGGTTCCTCGGGGGGAGCGGTCAGTCCGGGATGTGTGGTGGGGACGATTGTCTCGTCCGTCTCTTCGGGCCAGAACGCGTCGATCTCGATCGTCTCGTCGGTTGTGGCGGGCCAGGGCAGCTCGTGACTGCGGCGCTGGTATTCGGATTGGGAGATGGGCCAGTCGGTGTGAATCGGAAAGGCCCCTTGAAAGGCAGTCAGCCCGTCCGGGCGTCCGATTGTCAGAATGCTGCGGTTCGGATCGCTGCCCACATCGTCGATGTCCTCGTTCGTTAAGCGGGGCCCGACTTGCATGCCGACCTGCATGAGCGGGCTTTCCCCCTCCAGTCCGACTGCGAACTGCCGGCCGGCCCGTCCGCCCAAGACGTCGCCGGCCAATTGCGTCCAGGTCGCATGGGAGTAGCCGACCTGGCCGGAAATCTCCGAGATGTACTTCCGCGTATACAGGTCGCGGGCGGCGAAGAACTGTTTGACGCAGGTGCAGCTCAGGACAAGATCGCGGAGATCGACCCCGCCGGGCGGATTGAGCTGGTCGAGCGATTGCAGGGCCAGAATGAAGGCGACTCCCATCGAGCGGGCCTGGGTCAGCAGGTTGGCCAGGTTCTTGGCAATGATGGTCTGCGCCTCGTCGCAGATCAGATAGACTTTGGGCGTGCGGCCGGTCTGGTCCCGGTAAGCCACCGCCGCCGTCAGCGCGCTGAAGATGGCCAGCCGGGCAATCTCGGCCACCGAAGTCACGTCGGTAATCCCGGCCAGATAGAAGTACACAATTTGTTTCTCCCGGATGACCTCCGGCATGGAGATGGCGTGCTGCAGGGCCGGGTGGTGGGGATCGCGGAAGGGAGACAGGTTCAACTGCTCGAACTGCGTCAGGCATTGAATGACATACGCCAGATGGAGTGCGGCGCGAATCAGATCCGGATCGTCGGTGAGCGACGCGATGGACTCGTGCAGGTCCAGAAACGAATACATGCGGCGCTCGTCCCCCTTTGCCCGGCGGAGACGACTGAGCAGGGCTTCCGAAAACAGCATCCGTGAGGCCGTGCTGAACCAGGCGCGTCCATAGTCTTCGCCGTGATGCAGATTGAGCGTGGACATGTACAGTCCGACGATCTCTTGCAGTGTCAGCCGACTGAGGTGCTGCTGCAAAAACGGATTGAAGATGTAGGTCGAGCGGAACGGTTTGTTGGTGAGGTGTTTGCAGATCCGTTCTGCATTGCGGGCTTCGAGGCGGGCCGTCTGGAAGAAGCCGGGGTCCCCTTTGCCGTCGATGATGATCACGGCCCCGTCGCCCCGACGAATGAGCTGGACCGCCAGCGTTTGCAGACTGAGCGCCGTCTTCCCCACACCGGTGGGACCGACGACCAGCATGTGCTCGCGGAGCAGACTGTCTTGCAGCAGGATGGGAACGCTCATCGGTCGGCTCCTGGAGTGACGAGTCCGTCAGCGGACAGACAAAGCTCCGCGAGCACCGCACAGTGCAGCCCATCACTCGGCCCGTTGATGTCTCTCAGCAATGTGACTGGTCGGTGCATGGGAAACGGCTCAGCGATTGAAGGAAATAAACCCGATCATCAGACAGTCCCGTTCGCGGCGATCCCGGCTGTGGCGCAGCCGTTCGGTGTAACCGTCGAAGGGGGTCCACTGGTGGTGCTGTTCGTAGGCCCCGCGGCGTTCCAACGCCCGGTCATGGGCCACCAGCACGCGGCCGGTGATCACGTACAGGCCCAATAGCAACAGGGCCGGGGGCAGCAGCCCGGCGGCAAGCAGCAGCAGCAGCAAATCACCGACATGCTGAAACCGGCCGTCCGCAACGGCGTGCACGGCGGGGACAAGCCAGTCGTCCACCCATGCGGACCTCCGGGCTTCTCCGATGCCGGAGCTGGAATCGAGTCCGGCTGCCGGATGGGCGGTGACCGTGAACGTGCAGGCGATAGGCAGCAGCGTCAGACTCAGCAGACAGGCCGACAACACCAACCAGAGCTGCCGGGCCCGCGACCGGCCGCACGGACTTGGGAACATCCAGGGAGTCGTGGGCTGGTTGTGTCCCGAGCCGAAGAAGTGCTCCAGGGCCTGGGCGAAGACGGGCGCTGCGTCTCGCGGGACTGTGGTGACGGCCAGGCAGACGAGTGCGGCCAGTTGGCCGGCGACGATCGTCGGTCCGACCGTCTCGATCACGTCCAACAGGCCCGCACCGGCCACAACGACAGCCGGAATCACCAGGGCCGCCGTGAACCGCGCAAAACCGGCCAGGTAATCATCGCGCAGCCGCAGCACCTGCTGATGGGTTTGCAGCACTTGAAGGGTCGGCTCCGGCCGGCGCGGCGGGCGGTGCGGGAAACGGACCAGTCGCTCTCGCCAATCGGCCCGCCAGCCGAGCATGGTCGCCCGGTCGATCCGGAAATGGGCCGTCATCCAGAAGACAAAGTGCGTGGCCAGCCGGTCGGCCGTCACACAGACGACCGGCAGCGTCACCAAACAAAGCCCGGCAAACGATCCGGCCAGACTGAACGGAATCGCCACCACGGCCGAGCCGACGAACCAGCCGAGCACCATGCGGACGAACACGCCGACGGTCGCACTGCCCAGCGACAGGCCGATCAACCAGATCACAAGCGAGTGCCACTTCCCGCGCGGATGCCAGGCGGGCGGGCGGAAGTTCAGGTCGCAGATAATGTCCGGAATCCGCCACCACTGGACGACTTCCCGTTTCTGTTTGTACGGCAGTTCGGAGAGGGTCCGCATGGCGTGTGGCTCCTACTGGGTCTGGCTGCCGGGGATCAGATCGGCCAGTCCGGGCACGACCAAGACTCGAACGCGAAACGGCAACGGGTCGCCTGGCCGACGGCCCAAGCGTCGGAGTGGCGACGTCAGGACGGCTCGTAACTGTTTGTCGAGGCCCAGTTCCAGCTCGGCTCGCTTGCCTTCGGACACGGTGAGCACCGTCAGGTCAAAGCAGCCGGCTGTGAGAAAGTCGTCGAGCCAGCCCCGCTGCACGAATCGCAGCAGTGACTGGGACGCGTTGCGGTAGACCCGCCGCGGATCGCGGCCATGGTCCAGGACGATGAAACCGATCCGGGTCCGGCCCTCCGCCGCTTGTTCGACGTAGAAGTTCTTGCGGGGCGCGTGATGGCGGGCCACGTCGAACTGTGCCGGGAAGTCGCGGGGGCTGAACGGCACGCGCCGGCAAGGGGCGATCGAGCTGGCCGCCGATTCATCGGTTGGGCACCGATCGTCCGTATCGCGTTCTGCATCCCACACGCCCTGCGGATTGTCGACTGTCCCTTCAATACACAGAAACCAGATCAGGGCATAGCGGCGAATCCGGGCCTGCAGACCCAGCGGTTTGGCCAGATAGTCCGAAACGCCGAGCAGACGAGTGGCCCGCGGTGTCAGCCGATAGATCACGCGCCGTTCATCCAGTGGCTCGGGGGCGAGGTAACGGTAACGCCGGGGCGGCTGGCGGTACCGCTTCGACGTCCCACACAATCGCCGCACGGCCGACTTGACCGCCGCCCGTGTCTTGCCGGCAAAGAACGGTTGCCGCTGCAGCGCGCCGATCGTCGTCGCCCCCAAGGATTGGGCCGTGTGAGAGAGGATCTGGTGTTGGAGGGGGGTGAGAGGCATGGGGGCTGACGCTTCGAGTTACCAGATTTCGTACGGGACCTTCCGACGGGACCAGTACCGGTGAAAGCTCTTGAGATGGCCCGACGTGTACAGGCCGCCGTATTCGATGGCCCTGACAATCTGGTTGCGGCGATTGAGGAGCACCGCGTCGGGCACCTTGGCCCGGCTGCCGTGGAGAAAGTGCCGGCGGTAGGCGTCCTCGCCGATCCAGCGGGGACCTGCAGAACGCCTGTGATCACGTCGGAGGAAGACGGCCGCCGTGCCCCAGTCATGCTCGACTTGCAGCGGCTGCCGGAGCCGTCCGCCGACGCCGCCCACGAGACGGGCCGCGTCGCGAGTGGCCCAATTCACGGTGATGGTTTTCGGTGCACCAAACGCCCGACGTTTCTCCAAGTCCCACGCCAGACGGCCCCAGTTGGCCTGGTCGGTGCCCGGCTTCCAGGTCACCAACGGTTCCTGCAGGCAGACTTCCATCAACGTGATCCGGCAGCGGGCCACCAATCCGCGCTGTTGCAACCGCTGCAACTGACGCACCGCCGTTCGACGTCGGCGGCCGGGGACACCGAGCAGAACAGCGGCCTGCGCATCGCTGAGGACGCGGAGTTTCCACGTGAGCGTCAGGAGCAGCCGTTCGACTTGTGCGGTCAATCCGGACATCGTTCACTTGGCCGGGGATTGGGGCTTGCGGGATCGGTTGCGCTGGCGACCCGTTTTGGACTTGGGGGCTGGTAACTTGCCCGGCGGACTGCTGAGCAACGACGGTCCCACTGGGTTCGGCACCGGTTGGTGGGACACGGGCAAGCCGAGGAGTTCGGACGATGTTTGGTCGTCTTGCGACAGATTTTTGAGCACCGACCGGGCCGATTCGCCGGAAGAGGCCGGCGTCAGCCGAGCGGCCTGCTGCCGGACGGTTTGGGCCAAATGGCCTTTACCTTCGGCCTCGTACTGATCGGCGAGCGTCTCCAGTTCGCGGAGCGTTTCCATGTGCGAGCGGATCAGCCGTGCCTCGGCCGTCGTGGCCAACGACCCGGCCATCAGCGTGCCGATCCGGTCCAGGACTCGTCCGACCACCCATTCCCAAACTGTATTCGTCATCTCGTCTGTCTCCGAAGAGGATTGGCTCCTGTCTGCGTTTGACGCCCGTGTGCGTTAACATGTACCGAGACCCTGCGCGCAAACGCGAGACAGAGTGCTGCAAAGTGGCTGACAAACTCAGGAATGGTTCCTTATGGCCCGTTCTCATCAATCGGAGCGTTACGTCTCGCTCGATCCGGAGCGGATCCGTCAACGGCGGCTGGCGTTGGGCATCTCGGAGCACGACCTGATTCATACGGTGCCCAAAGACGACAGAGTCGTTCGAGGCGTCGTCCAGGAGGGGATACGCTGTGCGCCCAAAACTGCTCAGGCGCTGGCCGACTTCCTGCAAGTCCGGACGATCGACGAACTCTGTTATCCGCCGGATGACGATCCGGGTGACCCGGGCGATCCCCGCCAGCTCGGCCCGCGACGGTTTCAACGGTGGGAGGTCGAGCGGGTGGTTGCCCGCTGGAAAACCACGTCGACCGGCCTGCAGTTCTGTGTGTGCCGGATGCAGGACACGCTCTTCCGGGAGACGTTGGCCCGCGGCAAGTGTTACTTTCTGCGGGACCTGTCCGACGAACAGCGCGCGCAAACCCGCGAACGGCTGATCCGGCATCCGGATGTCTGCCGCCGGATCGGCCCCCATCCGCGATTCGCCCGTTTCGAGCACGCCGACTTCGCCGGCACGGATTACTTCTGGGTGCTCGAACAGTGGGAGCCGGGAACGCCCCTCTCTCAATTTCTCCAACACGGCCCGGTCGAT